>CAMVAG010000145.1 GCA_947165405.1 uncultured Selenomonadales bacterium | reverse complement strand
AAATACTCAAGAAAGAACCGTCAGCCCGCGCAGGAATTTGCGAGGGGATGAAGTGCCGATAAGTTTGAACGCGTGCGCCGCCCGAAGCCGTGACTTGGAACAAATGCGGCTTGAAGTTCAGCGGCTGCGGAGGATTTTGATTCGCGGCGAAAAAAATCATCGTCGAACTCGTGCCGAAGTCCACGCCGATTTTCCAAGACAAGTCAGCGTTGCCCTCGATGAGTTTCGGCTTGTTCAAAAGAATCACACCGACTTCGAAAGGAGCCTTGCCCAGATACGGCGGCGGGTTGTAAGTGACGATTAAACTTTCGGGGAAGGCGTCGAGCTTTTCGGTGAACCTGTTCGCGAAAAAATTTCCGTCCCGATTAAACGGCGCAACAAAATAAATATCGGTGGCGAGGTCTTCGGCGTTCGATTGATAATTTTCGTAGTAGAGGAAGTAATCATTCCAACCGGCGCGGCGAAAGTCGGGATAAATCTCAATGACGGGAACCTCGCGGTCGATATAAATCAAGTCGCGCTTGGGATAAGTCTTTGTCCAACGAAAATCCTTGCCGTCGCCGTCGACACCGCTCAACGGAAAATTAAAGTGCAGATAAAAATTTTCCGCATCGTCGCTGATTGAAAGCCGTGCCGAAATTTCTTCCGCCGTGAAAATTTCCAACAGCTCACGTTTAATCGGAAGTATCGGCGTCAAATCTTTTTCGACGAGGGAATCCGCGCCGTTGAGTTTCGGTGAATTCGGGAAAGCGTTCGCGGGCTCAACGACTGCCATACGTTCATGGAAAAAATCTTCGGGCTTGCGAAATTCCGCGCCGTTCAAATTCACGCGCCCGATTTTTTTTCTGTCGGAAAGTTTTTCGTCGGTGATTTCGTTCGCGCTGATACCTTGCCACACGACGAGCCGAGCCGGGTCGATTCCTTCGAAGCGCGCAAAATCTCTGACGGCTTCGGGCGAAACGAGCAGAAGATTTTTTTTGTCGTTGAGGAGGCGAACGGCAGAATCTTCAAAACGAGCCTCGCGCCCTTTAATCGTGTCGTCGAGGAGGCGGGCAATTCCCACATGCAAATTTAAATTCGATGGCGCAAATTCAAAAATGCCCTCCGAAGTCTGCGCGGCGGCAACATCTTTTTCGTAATCGGCGAGGCACTTCAACAGCGCGTTTGAAATTTCTTTTGACTTGCTGCCGATTTTGTTGAGGCGTTGAATTTTTCCGTAAAGATTTTCCAACCAAATCTTGAGCGCGGAAAGTTCGGCGGCGGATAAAAATTTTATCGGGTCGGTCAAAGTTTTTTGATTCGTGCTCCACGGCGTGAAGATTTTTCCCGCGAAGACTTCTTCATAATCGGCGGCGCAAGTTACCAGCGTCGTCGGCGAGGTCATTGCCAGCGGCAAGCCGTTGAAAAAAATTATGTAGACGTCGGTGAGCCAAGCCGCTTTATCGCCCGTGAGTGATTCTTGCGGCGCGAGCGATTTTAAAATTTGCGCGAGGTCGGAATCATATTCCAAAAGATTGACGGTTTCGGCTTTGAGGTCGAGGCGTTTGAAATCTTTCAGCGCGAGCATCGCCAAGAGTGCCCGCCATTCCCCGCGAACTTTTTCGTGCAAGCCCGTGACAAATTGTTTCGTCGGCTCAAAATCGAACAGAGCCATCTTAAAAAGCAACGGGCGCGCCCACATGTCGGGTATCGAATCGACCGAGCCCATATCTTTGATTGATTCGCCGCAATCGAGGCTGTTCGATAGTCCTTGCAAAAAATTTATGTCCGTGTCCTTCCAAATGCCCGCTTGGTCTTTGAGGATTTTTGAAACGTCCTCGTTGACTTTCGGCAACATCGGGAAATATGAATTCGCCATACGATTTACCTCCAAAAATTTTTCCGCGTCGAGTATAGCAGAAAAAAAATCCCGCGCAAAGCAGGCATGACGTGTTATAATGAAAACGCTTAAAATTTTTTTGTTGAGAAAGGAAACTTCCATGCTCGTAGTTAAAATCGTCGCCGCCCTGTTAATCGTCGCGTTGTTCGTCGGGGTGCACCTCGCCGCCCCCGAATTTTTGCCGGAAGTCTTTGACCTCCTCTCACGCGGCGACATTGTAGAGACGGCTAATTATATTCAAGGTTACGGCTCGTTGGCGGTCGTGTTCAGTTTCTTGCTGACGCTTTTCGTAAACGCAATCGGCTTCCCGCCCGCGATAATTTTTTCCACCGCGAACACTCTCATCTTCGGGATAGTGCCGGGAATAATTTTATCGGTCATAGCGGAAACGGTCGGCGTGACGATAAGTTTTCAGCTGTTGAGATTTTTCTTCCGCGACACGGCAAAAAAAATCATCAGAAAAAATAAGCGGTTGAGTTCAATCGACAAGTACAGCTCCAAAAACGGATTCACCGTCATGCTGATTGCGCGCATGGTTCCCTATGTGCCGAGCGGAATTTTGAACGCGGCGGGCGCATTGAGTTCTATGAGCTTGAGAGATTATTTCTTGGCGTCTCTTGTCGGCAAGTTTCCTTCGACGGGCATCGAGGCAATTATCGGACACGACGCAATCCTTCACGAAGAGGACTTCACGCGAATAATTGTCGTCGTCATTTTCGCGATAGTCTTAATCGCTTGGGCGTGGCACTATCAAAAGAAACACAACCATTGACTTCGGGTGGCTGACGCTCATGAAAAATAGCTGGTAGAAAAATTTTTCAAACGCTTTTGCCTGCGCGGCGGTTTATTGTATAATGGAAAAAATTTTTGGGAGGTTCAAACATGCTTAAGAAAACAAAAATCATCTGCACGCAAGGACCCGCAACAGACGCCCCCGGCATTATCGAAAGCCTTATCGAAAACGGAATGAACGCGGCGCGATTCAATTTCTCTCACGGCGACCACGCAGGTCACAAGAAACGTATCGAGGCAGTCAAGGCGGCGGCTCTGAAATCGGGTAAAATCATTTCGCTGATTCTTGACACCAAAGGTCCCGAAATGCGGCTCGGTCTTTTCAAAAATGATTCGGTTCAGCTCGTCGAAGGCAACAAGTTCGTGCTCGTCAATGACGACATCGAAGGCGACGAGGAAAAAGCGACCGTCACGCACAAATTGCTTTACACCGAAGTCAAGGTCGGCGATAAACTCCTCCTCAATGACGGGCTTGTCGAATTGCGCATTGACATGATTAAAGACAAAGACATTTACACGACGATTTTAAATTCGGGCAAGATGAGCAGTCGCAAAAGAGTTGCCGCGCCCGGCGTTGCACTCGGTCTGCCTGCCATTTCCGAACAGGACAGGAAAGATATTCTCTTCGGCATTGAAAACGATATGGACTTCGTCGCCGCAAGTTTCATTCAGCGCGCCGCAGATGTTGAAGCTCTCCGCCAACTTATCGTCGACAACGGCGGGCATATGGAAATCATTTCCAAGATTGAAAACCTCGAAGGCGTCAAAAATATCGATGAGATTATCGCGGCAAGTGACGGCATTATGGTTGCTCGCGGCGATTTGGGCGTTGAGATTCCCGCCGAAGAAGTTCCGCTTATCCAAAAAGATATTATCAAGAAATGCAACGCTGCCGGAAAAATTGTAGTCGTCGCAACTCAAATGCTCGAAAGCATGACGGTTAATCCTCGCCCGACCCGCGCAGAAGTTTCGGACGTAGGCAACGCGATCCTCGACGGCGCAGATGTTATCATGTTGAGTGGCGAAACTGCCGGCGGAAAATATCCCGTCGAAGCAACCGCCATGATGAAACAAATCGCCCTGCGCATTGAAGAGAGCCTCGAATACAAAGAGATTTTCCTCAAAAAGGGCATGCACAGGAAATTTTCTCAAACGGACGCAATCGCTCACGCAACGGTTCAGCTCGGCTACGAACTCAGTGCGGCGGCGATTATCACTCCCACTCGTTCGGGCTACACTACAAAAGTTGTTTCGAAGTATAAGCCAAAAGCACCCGTTATCGCCTTCACACAGACCTCGCAAGTCGCCCGCCATTTGAATTTGCGTTGGGGCGTCTATCCCATTCCCGGCACGCCTTGGCTCGATATTGTTCAGATGATTGATTACTCTTCGGCAAGCGCGCTTGAAAAAGGTTACGTCAAGAAAGGTGACCTCGTCATTTTGACGGCGGGCATGAAATTCGGCGAGGGCGGCACCTCCTCAATCAGACTTCACACGATTTAAAATCTCGGCGACATAAAAATTTTCTTCCCGTCAACGCGGCGGGATTTTTTTATGTTATAATTGCGGCAACAAGAATTGTTAAGAAGACTTAAAACTGATAGGAGGGAACTTCGATGAAATACTACCCGTTGCGACCGATTCAACGTTGGCTGGTCGATACTCACTTCAACAAAGCAAAATCCACGATGATGAATATCGGCGGACTCTGCAAGTTGTCGGCGTCAATAGACATGAATCATTTGGCAAGCGCGATAAATTATGTTCTGGAAAATCATGACATCTTCCGTTGCAGATTCGTCTTTCATCCCGAAACGAGCGACTTGTGCCAGACTTTCGACAGCGAACTTGAAAAAGTTTTTGTGGAAGAAATGACCGAGGCTCAATTTAAAAAGCACATGGACAAAATGCGCGAGCCGTATTATTTAATCGACCAGCCGCTTTATCGAATTTATTTGATGCAGACGCCGCGAGCGAAGTACATTTACGCCGATTTTTATCATGCGATAATGGACGGCGTGTCGATATTGTATTTGTTTTGGCGTGAAGTCGATGCGGCGTATCGCGGACGGAAAAAGGCAAGAGCTTTGAGTTACGCCGAATACGTCGAAGAGGAAGCAGCAATCCCCGCCGAAAACCTCGCCGAAGGTCAAGCCTATTGGCGGAAAATTATTTCTTCCTTCGACGGGAAAAAACATTTGCCGCCGACAAAAATCGAAGGCGACACGAAATGGGCTAAAGGCGAATTCCATTGCGAATTTAAAAATTTCATGGAAGAATTTTTCAGGGCGACGCACCTCGACGAAAATAATTACTTCATGGGCGCGGCAATGCTGACTTTGGCGAAAATCACCGGCTCCGGCGAATCGCTCATAAGTTGGACTCACAACGGACGAATGACAATGCCCGAACGCCGCTTGATGGGTTTGATGTTGGA
>CAMVAG010000144.1 GCA_947165405.1 uncultured Selenomonadales bacterium | reverse complement strand
TTCAACCGCTTTTTCCCGTCATTACGCCATCCTTTCACCTTCTGCCCTCTTTTCCCAAAAAAATTCTCGACTTTTTTTGCCGAGAAATTTTTAATTTCAGTTGGTCGCGGTCGCCGTCAAAGTGTTTAAATTTCCCTCCGAAGTGATTGAAAATTTTATGCCGCCTTCAACGACACTGCCCGAAGAATTTTCTGCCGTCAACTCGTTCATCAAAGTTTGAGGATTGACTTCGGGAGAAATACTCTTCACGAACGCCGTAAGCAACCAGATTGTAAAAATGGATTCGTCGCGCTCTTCGGGCGTCGTGTAGCAGAGGCTCAACGCTTTGAAATTGCCATCCGCCGCGCACTGCCCGACGACCGCAACGCGATAATCGCCGAACATGTTCGTGAAAGTTTCGCCGATAATTTTGTAATCCTTTATCAAGAACAAATGCGCCATTGCCGAAACGTCGTCGGTGCCCATTGCCTCTTTGAGTATCGGCGTTATCAATCCGTTGAATTTTTCTTTGAAAGTTTCGGCGTTGAGGTTGAGTGTCGAAGTCGCTTGCACTTGCCCGGCGTCGAAATACATTTTGTCAAGCTGCGTGCGCGTGAAGGGAATCGCCTCGACCTGTGCGGAAAACATCAGCAAGACAATCAGAGCCGTTAAAAATTTTTTCAAGCAGAGCCCTCCTTAGCTGCAAGATAATCCTCTAAAATTTTGCGCTTGGAAATTTTTCCGGTCGAAGTGCGCGGCATTTCGGTTATCTGCTTGAATTCGCGAGGAATTTTGTACAGCGCAAGATTTTTCTGCAAAAATTTTTTCAGTTCGCGAGGGTCAACGGTCGCGCCGTCTTGAACTTCATAGAAACACGCACCGACTTGCCCGCGCAATTTGTCGTCGACGCCGAGAACCGCCGCATCTTTTATGCCGTCGAATTTGTAGACAACTTCCTCGACCTCGCGGGGATAAATATTTTCGCCCATGCTGATAATCATTTCTTTGATTCGATTGACGATGTAATAATAGCCGTCCTCGTCGACTTTGCCTACGTCGCCCGTGTGCAGCCAACCTTCCGCGTCAAGAGCCTCTGCCGTCGCTTTGGGATTATTCCAATAGCCGAGCATGACTTGTCCGCCGCGCACCAAAACTTCGCCGACTTCGCCTTGAGCAACGTCCTTGCCTTCCTCGTCGACAAGCCGAACTTCTGTGCCTTTTAAAAGCTTGCCGCAAGAACCTTGACGCTCTTCTCCGTGAGTGGTCAAGAAAACTGCAGGCGACGCCTCCGACAAGCCGTAGCCTTCCGCGATAGGTGCTCCGAATTTTGCTTTGAACTCGTCGACGATTTTATCGGGCAGAGTCGTGCCGCCGCTCATGAAAAATCTGACCGACTTAAAATCTTCGGGCTTGGCAAGAGCGGTAACCAATTTGAAAATCGAAGGCACCGCGATTATATCTGTTATCAGCTGCTCGCGCACCATGTCAATCATATCTTTGGGCTTGAAGACGCGCATAACGTCGAGTTCCGCGCCGCGATAGAAAGTATTCAGCACGACGCAAGTCCAACCGAAGCAATGATACATCGGCAGGACGCAGAGGACTTTGCATTTATCGTGGCATTTGAAAACTTCACATTGCCGCGTATTGCAGACCAAATTTTTATGGGAAAGCATCGCGCCTTTGGGATTGCCGGTCGTGCCTGACGTGTAAATTATGACGCAGGGTTCGTTGTCGCTGAAGTCTTCGGGAAGTTCGGGAGCTTCGGGAGAAATTTTATCGCCGAAGGTCGCAATGTCGTGTTGAATGACGGAAAGTTTTTCTTCGAATGTCAACGGCTCGTAAGTCAAAAGATGTTCGACGCCGGCGTCTTGCAAAATGTAAGCCGTTTCGCGAGGGCTCAGCTGAAAATTTATCGGGACGTTGATTGCGCCCAATGAACTTATCGCAAAATATGTGTAGATAAATTCCGTGCTGTTGCGTGAAAAAATTCCGACGCGGTCGCCTTGACGAATGCCCAGCTCGTAAAGGCGATTGCGATATTTTTTTATGCCCTGCTTGAGTTGCGAATAGGTTATCTGCCGCCCCTCGTCGACGATCGCAATATCTGCTTCGCGCCCGTTGTTTATTATTTCATGAACTAACAAATTGTTTACGCTCCTTTCGGTGCCAATGATTTTCTGTACTTGACGCACTCAAAAAATTTTTCGACGCTTGAATTGACGACAAGTTCTTCGGGGAAATTATTTTCCGCCAAAACTTTTTGCGACAAGTTGTGATTGCCGACATCGAGGTCGATATGAGCGTCGGAACCCATGATAACTTTCGTGCCGTATTTTTTGCAAGCCGCCAACATTATCTTTGCATTTTCCGCCGAACCTGCGCGATGCCCCGTCGGCAAATAGGAATGGCTGTTGACTTCCAAGAGAACGCCGAAATCTTTTGCCGCTTGAGCGACTGCCTCCAAGTCTGCGGGGAATTGAGGATTGTCGGGGTGACCGATAATCACGACGTGAGGATTTTTCATTGCGCCGATTATCGCCGCCGTATTTTCTTCGACACTGCCCGAATCAATGCATTCTTTGTGCAAGCTTGCGATTGCATAATCAAGCTTTTTCAAAAGCTGCGCGGGGAGGTCGGTGCTGCCCGAATAGTCGATAATGTTGAGTTCCGAACCCATTGCAATTTTTATGCCGTAAGCGTCGCGGGGAATGACTTTGAAATTTGCAAAATAAAAATTGTGAATCGAACCCGGAACGCTCGGTGCATGGTCGGCGATACCGATAAGCTCAAGCCCTTTTGATTTTGCTGCCGCAATGACTTCGCCGAACGTGCTGTAAGCGTGCGTCGAGGCCGTCGTGTGTATGTGAACATCGAGAATATCTTTCATGAAAATTCTTCCGCTCCTTTCGCCGCCGATTATAACATAAAATCTTGCCCGCGCAAAAATTTTCGTTTAGAATGTGGCGACAAAAATATTTAAGGAGTTCGGCTCATGATAGTTGCGGAAGTCTGCGTGAATGTTCCCGCGAACAGTATCGACAAAAATTTTACTTACCGCGTGCCCGACCGTTTGAAATTTTTATCGGCAGGCTGGCGCGTGATTGTTCCGTTCGGAAAGATGAAAGTTGACGGCTTTGTCATGAACACGAACGAAATTGACGACGCGACGACTTTTGAATTTGAGCTTAAAGAAATTTTTGACGCTATCGACGAGGAGGCATGGTTCACGCCCGAAATGATGAGCGCGGCGCGTTGGCTGTCGGAAATTTATTTGTGTCCGCTGTCGTTGACGATGGGATTATTCATGCCGGGTCGCAAGGGCAAAAAAATTTCTGCGCGTTACGAAAAAGTTTTCAAGTTGTCGGGAGCCTTCGAGGAGAAAAATTTTTCAAACAAGCCCGCGCAGTTGAAGATGTTAAAAATTTTGGCGGAGTGCGGTGAGCTTCGGAGATTCGAACTTGACGAAAAAAAAATTACTTTGGAGACGGCAAACAAATTAATCAAAGCGGGCTTGGTCAAAGTCGAGGAGCGAAGAATTTTACGCGACAGCTATTCAAAAATAAAATCGGTGCCGAAAAATTTTGAGCTGACGGCGGAACAAATCGCGGCGATTGCGGCGGTCGAAAAATTTTTGACGGCGCGAAAGTTTCAAGGATTTTTATTGCACGGCGTGACGGGTTCGGGCAAGACACAAGTTTACATCGAGCTGGCGAAGATAACGAGGCGGCTCGGTCGGCGCGTGATAATTTTGGTTCCGGAGATTGCTTTGACCGGACAAATCGTTTCAAATTTTAAAGCGCACTTTTCTGACGTGGCAGTCCTTCACAGCCGCTTGAGCTTGCCCGAACGAGCCGATACCTTCCACAAGATACGCGGCGGCGAGGTCGGAATTGTTATCGGAGCGCGTTCGGCATTGTTCACGCCGATTGACAACGTCGGCTTGATTGTCATGGACGAGGAACAAGATTCCTCTTACAAGCAAGACAAAAACCCGCCGCGTTATCATGCGCGAACGGTAGCCGAAAAATTTGCAAGCTTTCATGAGGCGGCGATAGTCTTCGGGTCGGCGACACCGAGCCTTGAAACTTTTTATCGCGCAAAGCACGGCGAATTGATTCTTTTAAAAATGCCGCAACGAGTCATGAACAATCCTCTGCCCGAAGTCAAATGCGTCGACATGCGCGGCGAACTTCTTTCCGGCAACAGAGAAGTCTTGAGCCGAGAGTTGATTGAGCTTTTGAAAAAAACTTTGGCGGCGAATCAACAGGCGATACTGCTTTTAAATCGACGCGGCTGGTCGACGGTCGTGATGTGCAGAGCTTGCGGCGAAGTTGCAAGGTGTCCCGATTGCGGCTTGCCCATGACTTATCACGCTGACGGAAAATTGAGATGCCATCGTTGCGAAGTCGAAGCGGAGCCTCCGAAAACTTGTCCCGTCTGCGGAAGCAACCACATAAAATTTTTGGGCACAGGCACTGAAAAATTGGAAGCGGCTTTGAAAAAATTTTTGCCGAACGCAAGACTCTTGCGCATGGACAGAGACTCGACGCGAGAAAAATTCGGGCACAAAAAAATTCTTGACGCCTTCGCCGCGCACGAGTTCGATATTTTATTCGGGACGCAAATGGTTGCCAAAGGTCATGACATCAGCGGCGTGACGACCGTCGGTGTTTTGAGTGCTGACGCTGCTTTGAGTTTTGCAAACTTTCGGGCGGCGGAAACTTGTTTCACGCTGATAACGCAGGCGGCGGGTCGGGCAGGTCGAGCAGATTTACCGGGCAAAGTCATCGTTCAAGCCTACAACTGCGACGCGGCGGCGATTCGATTCGGTTGCGCTCAAGACTACGAAAAATTTTTTGCCAACGAGTTGCCTCAACGCGAAGAAGTTTTTTTCCCGCCCTTCTGCAGATTGATTAAGCTTATAATTTCCTCCGCCAACGAGGACGTAGCCAAGAACATTGCAAAAAAAATTCGCCTCATGTTCAGAGACGAGGTTGCAAAAAAATCTTCGGAGCGTCAAGAAATTTTCGGACCGATTCCTGCTGCCATTGCCAATCTGCGCGGCGTGTATCGTTTCGTGCTTTTGATTAAGACGGCAAAATTTATCGACGCGCTGAATTTTTTGCGAGCCCAT
>CAMVAG010000143.1 GCA_947165405.1 uncultured Selenomonadales bacterium | reverse complement strand
AATTGAAAAGCTGAAAGCTATGGTGACGACATGAAAGAACGACTCGACGTTTTATTGACGGAGAAAAATTTTTTCGACAGCCGCGCCCGCGCCAAAGCAATGATTATGGCAGGAAAAATTTTGGTCAACGGGCAGAAGGTCGACAAAGCCGGCACGCTCATTCCTCTTGACGCAGAAATTAAAATTCTCGGCGAGGAAATGCCTTTCGTCAGTCGCGGCGGCTTGAAACTTCAAAAGGCTCTCGACGTTTTCAAAATTATTTTGAGCGGAAAGATTGCGGCGGATGTCGGTGCGTCGACGGGCGGCTTTACCGATTGCATGTTGCAACACGGCGCGAAAAAAGTTTACGCGATTGATGTCGGCTACGGTCAACTGGCTTGGAAACTTCGCAGCAATGTTCAAGTCGTCAACATGGAGCGCACGAATATTCGCAACGTCACGCGCAACGATTTTTTTGACGAACTGGAATTTGTTTCAATCGATGTGGCGTTTATCTCGTTGGAAAAAGTTTTGCCGATTGTCTTTGACGTGCTGAAAGATTCGGGCGAAGTCGTTGCTTTGATAAAGCCGCAATTCGAGGCGGGGCGCGAACACGTCGGCAAGAAAGGTGTCGTCCGCGATAAAAAAATTCATGCGGCGGTTATCGAAAAAGTTTTGAACTTCGCGACAAGTTTGGGCTTCGGAATCAGCGGCTTGGATTTTTCGCCAATCAAAGGTCCCGAAGGAAATATCGAGTACCTTGCTTATCTGACAAAAAATTTTTCGGCGGCGGACTTTGAAATTTTATCCGTGGTTAATTCGGCTCACGAGGAGTTAAATTGATGGCACGACAAAATATTTTCGGTACGACGTTCGGCGTCGACGCCGGCATGATGCAGTTGGCGGTTCTCCCGAACATGAGCAAGCGGCGGGCAGGCGAGATTGTCGACCGCATTTTTAATTTCTATCACAACAAAAACGTGCGGCTCGTCATGCCCGCGACCGAGGCACGTCAATTTCGCAAAGAGGAATACGGCTTGCCCTGCGTCGAACGCGTTCACGTTGATATGGCACTTTCAATCGGCGGCGACGGAACTTTGCTCGGCGTGTGCAGAAGATTCGGCGGGCAAAGCGTTCCCGTCTGCGGAATAAATCTCGGCACGCTCGGCTTTTTGGCTGACATTGAGCCGCGTGAACTTGAAGGGCGTCTTGCAAAAATTTTGGCGGGACAATATCGCGTTGAGCGTCGACTTCTTTTGAGCGGCTACGTTCGCAACGAACTCGGCGAAAAATTTTTGGGCAACGCAATCAACGACGTGGTCATAACCAAAGGCGGCGTCGCGAGGATGTTGCGGCTCGGTCTCTACATTAATCAAACGCACCTCATGGATTACAAGGCAGACGGTTTGATTGTCTCAAGCCCGACGGGTTCGACGGCTTATTCTTTGAGCGCGGGTGGTCCCATTTTAAATCCGACGATTCGCGCGCTTTTATTGACGCCGATTTGCGCACACACTTTCCAAATGCGACCGCTCATTGTCAACGAGGACGACGAGGTCTTGATAAAAATTTCGGCGACGCAAGATGTCATGGTTACGCTCGACGGGCAAGTCAGTCATAAAATTCAACCCGGCGACGACGTTGTTGTCCGCAAGGCCGCCGAGTCCGCGCAGATTGTCAAGTTCGACGACAAAAATTATTACGACGTGCTCAAAGCAAAAATGTGGAGCTGAAAAATTTTTAAGGCTTAAAGGAATTTTTTCGGCAATAACAAATATCAACCTTGATTTGGAAGAGTTAAGGTTTTTTTTTTGGAGGAATTTTCATGTCGCAATTTGATAAAAGAAATTTGTCCATGATGATGGATTTTTATGAGATGACGATGGCGAACGGCTACTTTGTCAACGGCGGAGAAAATACTCGCGTGGCGTTCGACGTTTTTTATCGGCGCAACCCCGACGCGGGCGGCTTCGCGATTTTCGCCGGGCTTGAACAGGTTATCGAGTACGTTGAGAATATGCAGTTCAGTGCGAAGGACATTGACTATCTGCGCGAACAAAAAATTTTCAACGAGGATTTTCTGGAGAGCCTCAAGGATTTTCATTTTCGCGGAGACATTTACGCTTTCCCCGAAGGCACGATTATGTATCCCAATGAACCCTTCATGACCGTCGTCGCAAATTTGATTGACGCTCAACTTGTCGAAACGGCTATACTTGCGCAAGTCAATCATCAATCTTTAATCGCAACCAAAGCGCGGCGAATCGTTCGGGCTGCGGAAGGTCGTTCCGTTTCGGATTTCGGAGCACGTCGCGCTCACAACATGGACGCCGCAACTTACGGAGCACGCGCAGCATTTATCGGCGGCGTCAACGGCACGGCAACCGTCAGCGCGGGGCAACTCTTTAACATTCCCGTCAACGGCACGATGGCTCACAGCTGGGTTATGTATTTCCGCAACGAGTTCGAAGCTTTCAAACGTTACGCCGAAGTTTATCCCGACTCAACGACGCTGCTTGTCGACACCTACGACGTTATTCACAGCGGCATTCCCAATGCGATTCGTGTCGCCAAAGAAGTTTTGGAACCTCAAGGCAAACGTCTGCGCGGCGTGAGGATTGATTCGGGTGACTTGGCTTATCTTTCAAAAAAAATTCGCAAGATGCTTGACGACGCCGGCTTGAACGATTGCAAGATTGTCGCTTCGAACAGCCTCGACGAATTCACGATAACCTCTCTGATTAGTCAAGGCGCGGCGATTGATTCGTTCGGCGTCGGTGAAAGATTGATAACTGCAAAATCTGAACCGGTCTTCGGTGCGGTTTATAAGATTGTCGCCGTCGAGGAAGGCGGGCAATTCGTTCCGCGAATCAAAGTCAGTGAGAACGTCGAGAAAATCACGAACCCCGGCTTGAAAAATATTTATCGCGTCTACGACGAGGCAGGACACGCCGTCGCAGATTTAATCGCGCTGTTTGACGAGACCGTCGACTTGAGCAAGCCCTATCGTTACGTTGACCCGGTCAAGCCGTGGAAGAATCGCCGCTTTGAAAATTTCACTGCCAAAAAACTCTCCAAGCTTTACGTCAAAGACGGGCGGCGCGTCGAAAATTTGCCGACGTTGCATGAAGTTCGCGATTACGTCAGGCATCAACTTGAAAAAGAAATTTGGCAGGAGGAGCAACGCTTTGAAAATCCTCACCGCCACTACCTCGACATGACGCCCGATTACTACGATATGAAGATGAGCCTCTTGCACAAGACGCGCTCGAACATGGACAGCTGAAAAAATTTAAGCGCAGCGGTGAGGATAAACCCGGCCGTCACGGATGACGCAACAAAGAAAAAGTAGATTTAAAACATAAAAATCATTGAACCCTCAATCGAAGTGAACAACGTCGGCAACGTCAGCCGATTCCAACTCAATTAACGAGGTGAAAAATTTTGTCCGCAAAAGTCGCCGTGGTCATTCCGACTTACAAAGAGGAACTTGATGAGTTTGAAAAAATTTCGCTCGCGCAAGTCAGAAAAGTTTTGGGCAAGTATCCGATTATTTTTATCGCGCCCGAAGGAAAATTTTTTTCCTACTTCGAACCGACCGATAACGTTGCCGCAGTCGACGAACGATTTTTTAAAGACATAACGGGATACAATACCCTCATGCTGTCGCCGTTTTTTTACGAGGCTTTTCTTGATTTCGATTACATTTTGATTTATCAGCTGGACGCGTTCGTTTTCTATGACGCGCTGGAATTTTTTTGTTCGCTCGGCTACGATTATATCGGCGCGCCCGTCGCCTATCATTCGTGGTACGGTTACAAACAAAATAACAAAGTTCCGCGTGTCGGCAACGGCGGCTTCTCTCTTCGCAAAGTCAAGACTTTTCATAAACTTTTGACGGAGTGCGTTGCCCTGCCGGATTGGAATTATTTTCTTGAAGATTATTTCGAAGATGCTTTCTTCGGCATGTGCGGCGTCCGAGACGACATAATTTTTAACACTGCGCCGATTGAGGTCGCCACTTATTTTGCCGTCGATTTTTTCCCCGACCGTTTCCTAAGGCGAATCGGAAATAAAATTCCGTTCGGTTGTCACGGCTGGTATAAATGCAGTGCCGAGGCTTACACAAAACTTTTTTTGAAAGCCGGTTACGACCTGCGTCCTCTTCGCGATAAAATGGACAACAAAGATTATAATTTCGCTTTGGAAAATTCTTTGGAAAGCGTGGCTTTAACTCGACTGCTTCGCGAATTTGCTCACGGGAAATCCGCTCTGCAATATCTGCCGACGAAACGTTTTGCTTCCTTGCGTGTTATTCGCAGCAGATGTGTTATGAAATTTTTGGCGAAGATGATTCAAGAGGACGATTATCTTACCGACAAAATTTTTATTTGCGATCCGAAAGACTACCTGCAGCTTGTCAATGACTTGACACGCGAGAAGTTGCCGCACCTTTTGCTGACCACCGACTATGAAAAATCTTTAATCGAACAGATTGAAGAGCGCGGGCTTGTCTACGGCAGACATTTTATTTCTTTCCGTCGAGAATATACAAATCATTGCAAGGAAATTTTCCGCAGGCTCGGCAAATAAAAAAGCTGTCAGCTTTTAGCTTTCAGCTTTCAGAAAAATTTTTCTAACAGCTAACGGCTAACAGCTAACAGCTAAAAATGCTCAATAATTTTCTGCGTTGATTTCAAAGAAAGATTGCGGGTGATTGCAGACGGGGCAGAGTTCGGGAGCTTGCGTGCCTACGACGATGTGCCCGCAATTTCTGCATTCCCAAACTTGAACGCCGGCTTTCTTGAAGACTTCACGCGCCTCGACGTTCTTTAACAGCTTGCGATAACGTTCCTCGTGATGTTTCTCAATCGCAGCAACGCCTCTGAACTGTTCCGCCAATTCGGGGAAGCCTTCCTCGTCGGCCTCACGAGCCATGCGGGCATACATGTCAGTCCATTCGAAGTTTTCGCCGTCAGCCGCGTGCAAAAGATTTTCTTCGACGCTGCCCAATTCGCCCAGAGCTTTAAACCAAAGTTTTGCGTGTTCCTTTTCGTTTTCGGCAGTCTTGAGGAAAAGCGCGGCGATTTGTTGATAGCCGTTCTTCTTGGCGACGCTTGCATAGTAGGTGTATTTGTTGCGCGCTTGAGATTCGCCCGCGAACGCCTCCCAAAGATTTTT
>CAMVAG010000142.1 GCA_947165405.1 uncultured Selenomonadales bacterium | reverse complement strand
TTCGCGATTTTTTATCAGACGACGGCGCAATTTTTATTTCTATCGACGATAACGAACAAGCTCGTTTAAAATTAATCTGTGATGAAATTTTCGGCGCAAATAATTTTGTCGCGAACGTCATTTGGGAAAAAAAATTTTCTCCGCAAAACGACGCTAAGTGGTTATCTGATAATCACGATTTTATTTTGGTCTACGCGTTGAAAAAAAATTTATGGCGTCCGAATCTTTTGCCGCGAACTGAAGAAATGAATGCACGCTATAAAAATCCCGACAACGACCCGCGAGGCGCATGGACTTCTGGAGCTTTACAAGCTAAAAGCGGCAGCGATAGTTACGTTTATGAGATTACAACTCCAAATGGTAAAAAATTTTTTCCTCCTGCCGGTACTTTTTGGCGATTCTCTCAAAAAAAATTTGCTGAATTGGTTGCGGATAATCGTATCTGGTTTGGCGAGGATGGCAATAATGTCCCGCGCCTCAAAAGATTTTTATCAGAAGTTCAACAAGGTTTAGTTTCAAAAACTATTTGGAAACGTGATGAAGTTGGCGATAACCAAGACGCCAAGCGCGAGATTAAAAATATTTTGAGCGGCGCAGAAGTTTTCGATACACCAAAGCCGACGCGCCTCATTGAAAAAATTTTGCGACTTGCGACCGAAAAAAATTCTATTGTGCTTGACGCGTTCGCGGGGAGCGGGACGACGGCACATGCGGTTATCAACTTGAACAACAGCGACGGCGGCGAGCGCAAATTCATATTGATAGAGGAAAAAGAATATTGCAAGACGATAACAGCCGAGCGCGTCAAGAGGGTTGGCGGGAGTTTCGACTATTGCAGCTTGGGCGAGCGATTCTTCGACGAGACGGGCGCGATAAATTCTGCCGTGACCTTCGAACAACTTGCGGCTTACATTTGGCACAAGTGCACGGGCAAGCCCTACACCTTCGACGAAAAAAATTTGCCGCTGCTTGGGACGGACAACGGCACGGCATATTACCTCTTGGAAGGCGAGCTGACGAAAAAAATTTTGGAAACATTGCCGACCCACGACGGCGCGAAAATAATTTTCGGAAACTCATGCAAGATAAGCGCGGAGAATTTAAAATCGCAAGGGATAACATTCCGACAGACGCCGACAAAAATAAAAGCTTGAAAATTTAATTGACACAAGGGAACTCAATCGCTGTGAGGCGATTATTTTTTTTGCTTGCGCAGGAAAAAAATTTGTTCAATCGAAAACTGATTCGAGGAGGCGAAGAAATATGCAACTGAAAAATTATCAGGAAGAGACGTTGAAGACGCTTGGAAAATTTTTATCGGAGGCAAAGATAATCGGCAATGCGGAGGCGTTTAAAGAAAATCGAAACGCGATGAGTTATTCGCCGGAATATTTTTCGTTGAAAGGCTTGGAAGATGCGCCGTACATTTGCTTGCGACTTCCGACGGGCGGCGGCAAAACATTATTGGGCGCGTGTTCGATAAAATTGGCGGCGGAAAATTTTTTGGAGCGTGAATATCCTTTGGTGCTTTGGCTTGTGCCGACGGACGTGATACGACAACAGACCTTGAAAGTTTTGCGCGACGTGAAAAGTTTTTATCGGCAGGTGTTGGACGAGGCATTCAAGTCTGTAAAAATTTTTGACGTGACGGAGTTCAGACAACTGCGCCCGCAAGACTTGACGCAATCGCTGAATATTTTTGTTGCAACGTTTCAATCCTTCCGCGTGACGAATAAAGAAGGACGAAAAGTTTATCAAGCCAACGAGGATTTGGAGCCGTGTTTCCGAGCAATTCCTCAAGAAAAATATTTTGAAATCGGAGAGAACGGCGGTTGGAAGTCGTTCGGGAATTTGATAGCGTATCTTCGCCCGCTGATTATAATCGACGAGGCGCACAATTATTCAAGCCCGTTGAGTTTGGAGATAATGCAAAAGTTGCGGCCGGCGGCAGTTATCGAATTGACGGCGACGCCCGCGAATCAATCGAACGTTTTATTTCAAGTCAGCGCGTCCGAATTGAAAGCGGAAGAAATGATAAAGTTGCCGATAGAGCTCACGGAAAATCAATCATGGGAAATGACAATCGACAGCGCGGTGCAGAAGCGGACGGCTTTGGAAAAATTGGCGGCACGGGAAGCAGAATACATTCGACCGATAGCACTTTTCCAAGCGGAAAACAAAGACAAGGAAGTTACCGTCGACGTTGTGAAAAAATATTTGACGGAAGGCGCGAAGGTTCCCGAAGAACAAATAGCGATTGCGACGGGCGAACGGCACGAATTGGACGGCGTGAATTTATTTTCGAGAGATTGTCAAATTCGCTACGTGATAACGGTTCAAGCACTCAAGGAAGGCTGGGACTGTCCGTTTGCTTACGTGTTTTGTTCGGTTGCGAAAATTCATTCGCCCAAAGACGCCGAGCAACTTTTGGGCAGAGTCTTGCGCATGCCCTACGCCGCCCGACGAAATGCCTCCGAACTCAACAGAGCTTATGCGTTCGTTGCGGTTAAGGATTGGATGACGGCAGCGGCAAATATTCGCGACGACCTGTTGAACATGGGCTTCGAGGACGCGGAGGCAAAGACTGCATTAAAAGTTCAGACGCTTTTCGACACGCCGAAGACGATAAAAATTTTGACGGACGAACGCCCGCAGTTGGGCACGCTGAATTTATTTTTGCAAGGCGCGGCAATCGTCGAAAAAACTTCGGAAGGCTATGAACTCGTCATGGAAAATCTTTCGGCGGAAGATTTAACGGAGCTCAAAATCAACGCGAACAAAATTTTTAAAGGAGAGGACGCCCGCGAAAAATTTTTGAGAGCGATTCATCACGAAGCCGTTCAGCCGCAAAAAGATTCGCCTGCCGCACGCGGAGTGAAATTTGAAATTCCGATGCTCTGTTTGGATTTCGGAGACGAGATAAAAATTGCCGAGCCGGAAGAAGATTTTTTGCCGGCGACGTGGAAGTTGACGGGCAATTACGATACCGACCTGCCGAATTTTCAAAAGGACGTTACCGCGCAGATTTACGAATTCGACGTGGCGGGGCACAAAGTCAAAGAAAAATTTCTCGGCGACGACACGGAAAATTTATTTCACGGCGAAACGAATTGGACGCTTAACGAGCTTATCGGTTGGTTCGCGGAAAAAATTTTGACGACGGATTTAATTTTTGAAGACCTCGCGGAATTCATACGCCGAATTTTAAATCGCTTATCGGAGGAGAAAAATCTTTCGCTTGCGGAAACGGTTCGCTTGAGATTTACTTTGCTGAAGCTGTTGACGGAAAAAGTTAAAGCTTGTCGAGCGGAGGCGTATGAAAAAGGTTGGCAACAAGCTCTTTTCGGCGCGGAGAGTATTGCTTGCGTGAGCCCGAACATCACGAAAATTTTTGAGCCGGAAAATTATCCCGCGAAAAGTTTTTATCGGGGGCGCGTTCAATTTGAAAAACATTTTTATTCGACAATCGGCGACATGAATTCCGAAGAAATTCTTTGTGCGCAACTGATTGACACGAACAAAAAAGTTGAGACGTGGATAAGAAATGTTGAAAGCGAGCCGCTGTATTCTTTTTGGTTGCCGAAACACGACGGAAGATTTTATCCCGATTTTGTGATTAAGTTGACTGACGGAACTTATGCGGCGATTGAATACAAAGGCGAGCAACTCAAAACCAACGACGATTCAAAAGAAAAAAATTTGGTCGGCGAACTTTGGGAGCAACGCAACGGAGGAAAATTTTTAATGGCGACGAAGCGCGACGACAACGGACGCGATCTTTCGACGCAGATAAAAGAATTTTTCAGATAAGGAGGCAAAGCTTATCCTTGCGCTGAACGCGGCACAATCTTCATTTGTTAAACCGTAACACGCTCTAATTTTTGTTGAAAGTCTCGACGCTTAAAGTTTTGCCGTCCGTTTTGAATTTAATCAAGCCGTCGCGGTCGGTGCGATAAATTTTCGTCGGAAGATTTTCCAGACGCTCCAAGACTTCCGGGCGGGGATGTCCGAAAGAATTTCCGTAGCCGACACAAATCACGGCGCATTTCGGCTTGACGGCTCGCAAAAATTCCTCACTCGAACTCGTCTTGCTGCCGTGATGTCCGACTTTTAAAACGGTGCTCTGAACGTCGACGCCCTCGCGAAGAATCTGCGCTTCCATTTCCGTGACGAGGTCGCCCGTGATTAAAAAAGTCACTCCGCCGTAACGAATGCGATAGACGTTGGAAATTTCGTTGCCCGTTCCGACGCGCGGCGCGAATAAAATTTCAACTTGAACGCCGTCGATTAAAAATTTTTCTCCCGCATGACCGGCACGCAACGGCGGCAAATATTCTTCCGCGATGCCGAACGTCGACGCATATTCCGATTTATTTTCTCCCGCAGTGATAACCTCACCGACGGGAAATTTTTTTATCACGGAACCCGCGCCGCCCGCGTGGTCTTCATGGACGTGCGTCAAAAAAATTTTTTCGACAGCAAAAATATTTTCGTGCTTGAGATACGGAACGACGACGCGCCCGCCAACGTCAAACATTTTTTCGCGAACGCCGCCCGTGTCGAAGATTAAACATTTTTTATTCGGCGTGACGACAACCGCGCAATCGCCTTGACCGACATCGACGAAGCTGACTTCAACCTCGCCCGTCTTGAAAATATTTACCGCGAGCAAAAAAATTATCGGCAACAAAATTATCGGGCGTCGAAGAATCAGCGCGGCGTAATAAAAAAAGCCCGCCGCCAATCCGAATGTGGGCACTTGCACCGCGCTCAACGGCAGCTTTGCGAAAATTCGATTTATTTCTGCGCCGAGCCCGAAGATTAAAGCTTCTCCCGTGAAAAAAATTTTTCCGACGATTGGAACGACCGCCGCGATTATTCCTCCCAAAAGTCCTCCGACAATCACAATCTCAAGCACAGGCATGACGAACGCATTTGCCAAGACCGAGCTCAATGAAATTCGATTGAAGTACCACACGACCACCGGCAAGCTTGCAACTTGCGCGGCTATCGTCATTGAAGCAGCCTCCGCAAACCAATTAGGAATGAGGAATGAGGAATGAGGAATTAATTTCGCAACGTAATCATTCCTAATTCCTAATTCCTCATTACTAATTGACTTTCGCAAGTCTTCAGACAAATACATCAGCCCCGCCGTCGAAGTGA
>CAMVAG010000141.1 GCA_947165405.1 uncultured Selenomonadales bacterium | reverse complement strand
TTAGTATTTTTGCCGAAGAGTCCGCTGGGTTTAATCAGCAAAACCAAAATCAAAATCGCGAAGGCAGCTGCGTCTCTGAAGGTGGAAGAGATAAAGCCGGAAACCAAAGCTTCGACGACGCCCAAGACAATTCCGCCGACAACCGCGCCCGGTAAAATTCCGATACCGCCGAGCACCGCCGCAACGAACGCCTTCAAGCCGGGCATAATTCCCATGAGCGGGTCAATCGTGTTGTAGTAGACGCCGACCAAAACACCCGCCGCCGCCGCCAATGCCGAGCCGATACAAAACGTCATTGAAATAACTGTATCCGAATCGACGCCCATAAGTTGAGCGGTTTCCGTGTCGAAACTTGCCGCCCGCATTGCCTTGCCGAGCTTTGTCTTTTGAACGATGTAAGTCAGCAACGCCATGAGCACGATTGTAATTCCGAAAATCAAAAGCTGTTGCCCGTTGATAATGAAGCCGCCCAAGTTGAATGAAATATTCGGCATGACTTCGGGGAAAGTGCGCGGCGTCGGTGTCACGAAATACATGCTGGCGTACTCAAGGAAGAACGACACGCCGATTGCCGTTATCAGCAGAGAAATTCGCGGCGCGTGACGCAGAGGCTTATAGGCAATCCGCTCGACCAACATGCCCAAGCACGCCGTCAACGCCATTGAAATTAAAAGTGCGGGGAAAATCGGCAAGCCGCCGAATGTGACTGCCGCGAAGCCGATATACGCGCCGACCATGTAAACATCGCCGTGTGCGAAGTTTATCAACTTTATAATGCCGTAAATCATCGTGTAACCCAAGGCAATCAGCGCGTAGATACTGCCGAGGCTCACGCCGTTTATCAACTGCTGAACAAGTTGATGGATAAAGTCCATAAAAAAACCTCCTCGATAGTTTTCAAGGAGGATTTTAACTTTTTACGGCGATATTGTCACGTATTATTTTTCAAGTAGTTGCAAGTGACTTCGCAGATCAGTTGCGGCGTATGGCTCAACATGCAGGGCGGTTCCTTAGCTCCTCGCGCACAAATTTGCAAGTTGGAATCTCCCCATATGCACATACAGGGATGACATACGTCGGAAAACAAATTGATATTTTGAGAATAACCGTAATAGTTAACGTCGGTGTAACCGAAAAGCACCAAGCACTTTGTTTCCAACGCCGTCGCCAAATGAATCAAGCCGCCTTCGCATCCGACGTGCAAAAGACTGTTCGCCAAAATATATTTCGTCAGCTCCAAATCCGCGCCGAGAAAGCAGCGGTCAACATTTTCAATTTTCACGTCGTCATTTCCGCCGCACTGAACGATTTCAATTTGCGGAAGGCGTTTCTTCATTCGTGCGACGTATTCGCGCAGACAACGCATCGGCCATGCTTTAACTTTCGGACGCTCTTTTTCGTATTCACCAATATCTGTGTAAATCGTAATGTATTTGTCGAGCTTTAGCGCGTTGAACTGTGGCTTAACTTCGGACGCAAGGGGAATGTTTACTTTGTCGTCACGAATAGGCAACGCGCCGCCGCAGGACAGAAAATAGTAGCAATTTCTGTGCAAAACCTGTGCCATTACAATATTACGCAAATTTACGACCATAGAGGAGCCGACTTTATAGAAATTTTGTTTGTTGTATTCGTCAATTTTTATCACCGCTTGCCAAAGTGCCGGAGCCGCCGTTTTTAACCTTTGAACATTTGCCCAATCCAAAAGAACTGCGTGACTGCCGTGAAGATAGATTGCCAAGTCATATTTTTTGACAAGTGTCGGATAAAACTTTTGATAGTCCGCAGTGAGATTAAAATTTTTGCTTTGACGGAAAAAAGCATTGGCAAAAGCGCGATGATTTTCTTTAAGGTAAAAAATATCGATAAGGCAATTCGGCGCAAGCTCAACTATCGCGTCGAAAACTTTTTTGGCAATGACGGCGTCGCCCAAACCCGCATATAAGTAAGTGGCTATCGACACTTCCTCTGACTCAAAAGCAAATTTTTTTTCAGCCATAAAAAAACCTCCTCGATAGTTTTCAAGGAGGATTTTAACTTTTTACGGCGATATTGTCACGCTTTATTTTTTATCGAAACTTACTTTGCACAAACCGGCGAATAAAGGTTAACCTTCGGGAGCGATTTTTGCGCGGAGTTCACGCATGCCGTCTTTGGTCTCGATAACGACGATTCCTTTAATCGGGTTGTGCGTTGCGGGATCCATCGTGATTTTGCCGGTGCCGACTTTCAAATCTTTAATCGATTCAATGTTGTCGCGAATCTTTTGTCCGTCGGTGCCGCCGCGTTCAATGGCGTTGATTAACATTTTGCCTGCGTCGTAGCCCAGAGCCGCAAAGACGTTCGGGTCTGCTTTGTATTCTTCCTTGTAAGCTTTGATAAAGTCTTGAACTTCGGAGTCGCCTTCAAAGTAGTGCGTGCAGAAGAAAGTATTGTTGAGCGCGTCCTTGCCGGCAATGTCGATAACTTTGCTGTCGTCCCAGCCGTCGGTGCCCAAAATCGCGGAGGTTATGCCCAGTTCGCGCGCCTGCTTGATGATTTTGCCGACTTCTTCATAGTAGGCGGGGACAAAGATAACATCGGCATTGGCGGTTTGGATTTTCGTCAACGCTGCTTTAAAGTCTTGGTCTTTGGCGAGGAAAGCTTCTTCCATTACGACTTTGCCGCCGTCAGCCTCAAATTTCTCTTTGAAAATTTTTCCGAGACTCTTGGAATAATCGGAGCTGGAATCAAGATAGAGCACGGCGGTTTTCGCATTCAAATCTTTTGCGGCGAATTGAGCCATAACCTCACTCTGTTGCGGGTCAATGAAACAAGCGCGGAAGATAAATTCTTTAACCTTTCCGTTCTCTATGGTCACATCGGGATTGGTCGCGGCGGGTCCGATAACCGGGACTTTGTTGTCCGTTGCAACTTGGGACTCGGCGATAACGTTAGCCGTGACTGCAGGACCTACAAGCGCAACAACTTTATCGTCGGAAATTAATTTGGTCGCTGCGTTGACGGCTTCTGCCGCTTCAGATTTTGCGTCGGCCTCGACAACTTTAATTTTCTTGCCGTTAATGCCGCCCGCGTCGTTGATTTCTTTAATCGCAAGCTTGAGCCCGTTGTTGGCGTTCGCGCCGTATTGAGCAACGTTACCCGTCAACTCGAAGTTTGCACCGATGACAATCTCGTCGCCGGCAGCAGCTTTATCGCCGCCCGAAGAGCCGCCTGCAGAATCTCCGCCGCCGCAGCCCGTGAACAACGCGCTCGCCAAGATGCCGCAAGCAATCATAGATGCCAATTTGAATTTCTTTTTTGAGAAGAACAAACTACTCACCCTCCGAAAAAAATTTATGACATTGAAAACTTCGGCGCAAGTATATTTTAAAGCCGTCAAAACGTCAAGATTGTTTCCACAAAAAAGCTACGCGGGTTAGCGGTCAGCTTTCAATCGGAATGAATTTGAACGAGGCGTAGTCGAAGAGCCCGCGCGCCGTCAATTTTATTTCGGGGATGACGGGCAACGACATGAAAGTTAAAGTCATGACCGGTTCGACGCTTTGACTGATTCCCAATTCGTCGTGTGCTTTTTCGTGGAGTGTGTCAAGTTTTTCTTTGAGTTCCTCGCCGCTCAATTCGCTCATCAATCCGCCAATCGGCAACGCTATCGACGCAATGACTTCACCGCCGTTGACCAAAACCATGCCGCCTTCCATTTTTATCAGAGCTTCGACTGCGCAGAAAATTTCTTCGTTGTTGACGCCCGCCGCGATTATGTTGTGCGAATCGTGAGCAACCGAAACTGCAATCGCGCCGCGTTTAATTCCGTAGCCGCTCAAAAGTCCCAAGCCGACCTTGCCCGTTTTGTGGTGGCGTTCGATAACAGCAACTTTGCAAATGTCTTGCGCGGAGTCGAAAATAAAATCGTCCGACTCGTCGCGTTTGACTTCGGCGAAAATTTTTTTCGTGACGACGCCGCCCGGCTCAATTCCAATCACATTGACTTTGCCGCTCGTCAAATTCATTTTCAATCTGTCGACGGAAAAATTTTTAACCTTCACAGAGCCGCGAACGCTTGAAATATCTGCGGGAAAAATTTCGGGCAAATATTTTCTGTCCGCCGCAACAAGTTCGCCGTCAATCCAAACTTTTTCGACGCGGAAATTTTTCAAGTCGTCAAGCAAAACCAAATCTGCGCGGGCACCGATTTTAATCGCGCCTCTGTCGTGAAGTCGAAAAGCTTCGGCAACATTTATCGTCGCCATTTGAATCGCGGTTATCGCGTCAAGTCCTTCCTCAACGCAAAGCCTCAAGCTGCTCTCCATGTGTCCGTGTTCGAGAATCGTCTTGGGTTGCCTGTCGTCCGAACAAAGCAAAACGCGCCGACTGTTCGCGGGCGTCACGCCTCTAATCAAATTTTTCAAATCGTGACAAGCCGAACCCTCGCGAATCAAAACGTACATGCCCTTCGCTATTCTTTCGTGCATTTCGGCAAGCGTGCGGCATTCGTGGTCGCCGACAATCCCCACGCTCATGTAAGCATTCAAATCTTTGCCCGTGACAAGCGGCACGTGACCGTCAATCAGCTTGCCGAGGTTATTCGCCAAAAGAATTTTATCCAAAACTTTTTCATCGCAGTTGATTATGCCGGGCGCGTTCATGAATTCGCCGAGCCCGAAAATATTTTTTTCAAACATAAGCTCCCACATGTCTTGAGCCTCAATGATTGCTCCCGCGTCTTCAAAGGGCGTGCACGGAACGCAGGACGGCATGGCATAAATTATGTTGAGTTTTGTTTTCTTGGCGGCGTCAAGCATGTAACGCAAGCCCTTGAGTCCGCAGACGTTTGCAATCTCGTGAGGGTCGGCGACAATCGAAGTCGTGCCGCAGGGAACGATTATCCTGCCGAGCTGTTCGGGGCTTATGTAAGAGGATTCGATATGAATGTGCGCGTCGATAAAGCCGGGCGCGAGGAATTTTCCTTGAGCGTCAAAAATTTTTTCGCCGTCGTATTCCGTCTTGCCCATGCCGATAATTTTTCCGCCGCTGACAGCGACTTCGCCCGAATAAATTTCGCCGCTCAAGACGTTGACAATTTTGCAATTCTTTATGACGAGGTCGGCTTTGATTCTGCCCGCCGCCGCATCGATTAAATTTTTCAATTCAGTTTTCGTCATGATAAATCCTCCGCGAATCAAAGCAATAACGCCGCAAATATTTAGGAGCCGTCACGGATGACGGCTCCCGCCGCGTCTTTTGCGTGATGCAAAAACAG
>CAMVAG010000140.1 GCA_947165405.1 uncultured Selenomonadales bacterium | reverse complement strand
TAAAATCGGCGTCGGGAGATGATAAAATGGAAGCAGCAAAAAAATTATTGGACGAAAACAAACCACGCGAGGCATTGGAACGCTTGAAAAAAATTTTGTCGACGGCGCAGGAGGAATGGCGGATTCATGAATTAATCGGAGCGTGTTTCCACGATTTGTGCGACGCGGAAGGAGCGGCTCAAGCTTACTTTAACGCGGCGACGACGGATAGATTTTTGCGGAGTCAGCGGGCGCATTTCTCAAATTATTTGTTCGCGTTGCATTACTTGCCGCAACTCGACGCGCCGACTTTGATTCACGAACTGAAAATTTATAATTCACTCTATCGCGACACAGTTGCAATTAGGAATGAGGAATTAGGAATTAGGAATGAAAAAAAATCGGTAGCGTTCATATCGCCGAACTTTTGCGATTCGTCAGCGGCGAGGTTTTACGAGGCGTTGTTGACCGATTACGACCGCGAAAAATTTTTCGTGACGGCGTGGAGTTTGTCGAAGGAAGAAGATTCTTTCACGAAAAAAATTCGGAGGAGCGTCGATAAGTATTTTGAAATTGCGGAAGTAAGTTTCGAGGAGGCGGCGGAAAAAATTCGCGACATCGGCACGGATTTTTTGATTGACTTGGGCGGGCACACCGAAGGCGGCTCGACTTTGCAAATCGCGGCGTATCGACCTGCGCGGGTTCAGCTTTGCGGCATCGGCTACTTTGATTCGACGGGACTTGACGCGACGGATTATTTTATCGGCGACGAATTTTTGACGGCGCACGACGAAATTTTTTCCGAAAAAATTTTTGCGTTGAAGAATGCTTTTGCCTTCCGCCCGAATGAAAAAATGATTCGCGAAAAAAATTCCCGCCGAGCATTTTCGCACAAAAATTTTACGTTCGGCAGCTTGAACAACTTCATGAAGCTTGGCGACGATTATTTAAACGCCGTGAAAAAAATTCTTGACGCCGTGCCCGAAGCAAAAATTATTTTCCGAGACACCACGCCGCTGAAAAGTCGTCAAGTTGCGTTGATTGAGCGGCTGAAAAATTTCGGGCTTAAAAATTTTGACGTTCGGCGCGGAGAAAATAATTTCTTCACGGATTACAGCGAGATTGATTTGATTTTGGACGCCTTCCCCTATCCCGGCGGAATGATGACGGCTTTGGCGTTGTATATGGGCGTGCCGGTTTTGAATCTTTGCGGCGAACTTCCTCACACGAGGACGGGCGCAGACATTTTAAAAATTTCGGGCGTCGAAGAGCTGATTGTTTATGACGTTGACGCTTACACAAAAAAAGCCGTCGAGCTTGCGAAGAATCGGGCGAAGCTTGCGGCGTTGACGGAAAAAATTTCCGTTGATAAACTTACCGACACGAAAAATTTTGTCGAAGATTTTTATAAACTATTGGAGGCGAGGACAAGTTGAACATTTTAAATTTCGTGCCGCTAAATTTTTTTGACGCGCAAATTTTGTTGATTGAGTCGTCGGAACTTTTATCGGACTTGCGAAAAATTTTGCCCGCCGCGCAGATTGCCTTCCTTGCCAAAGAAATTTCGCCCGAAACAAAAAAAATCTGCGACGAGTTCCGAGCAGATTTGATTGACGAATTGCCGACCGCGCCGAAAATTTTTGAAATGATAATCGCGCCGGAAGTCTTGACGAGCGGAGAAAATTTTTATGCAACATTAATGGCGTTCAATCACCTGCTGAAAGATTCGGGCTTCCTGCTCACGCAATTTTATAACGTGCGATTTTTAAAAGTGCTGGAAAGTTTGCGGCGCGGAAGATTTTCAAACAACGAGCAGCGGCTTTGGGCGAAGGCGGATGTTGTAAAACTTTTGGACGACGCGATTTACAAAGAGATACACTTCCTGCCCGGCGAACGCGAAACAATTAGGAATGAGGAATTAGGAATTAGGAATTGGATTGATTTCGGCTTTGAAAATTTCAACGAAGACCTCACGACGAAAATTTGGCTGGTCAAAGCTTGCAAGTGCACCGCCGAAGTCGCCGCGCTGAAAGAAATTTTTACGCCCGAAGTCCGCGCCGAATTGTCGAGGCTCCTTCACCGAATCGAATACGATCTCGACGCCGAAGAAAATTTTCTGCGCTTGATTGAGCTTTGCGACCGCGAAGGAATTTTCGACGAGTACTTGAGCGATTTCATTAATCAAGTTGTCGTGCACGAGGCGGCGAAAAATTTTATAAAGACCCGCGCAAAAAATTTCGGACGAATCCTAACCACTAATTGGCAGTGATTTGCCCGAACTTGTCGCCGTAAGCAAGCGCGAGGTTTTGTCGGAGGTTCGCGAAGTAATTCAAGTTCTCGTCGTCGGTTATGAACTTCTCGGCGGCGTCGCGTGCTTGAATCAAAATTTCCACGTCGCGGAAAACGTCGGCGATTTTTAAATCGGGCAAGCCGTGTTGAGCCTCGCCGAAGAATTGTCCCGGCCCGCGCAACTTCAAATCTTCTTCGGCAAGCTTGAAGCCGTCATTGATCTTCTCCAAAATTTCAAGCCGCGCTTTGGCAACACCGGCAGTGCTGTCGGAAATCAATATGCAGTAAGATTTTTCGGAACCGCGCCCGACGCGCCCGCGCAGTTGATGAAGTTGAGCCAAGCCGAATCGCTCTGCGTGTTCGACGACCATGACGCTTGCATTGGGAACATCGACTCCGACTTCAATGACCGTTGTCGACACCAGCAATTTTATTTCGCCGCCGTGAAATTTTTCCATAATCTCTTCTTTGTCACGCGATTTCATTCTGCCGTGAAGGAGCGCGCAGGGCACGTCACGAAAAATCCCGTTGCTCAACGTGTCGAAAATTTCTTCGGCGGATTCAATGTCGGCAAGGCGTTCCGATTCACTGCGATCGATAAGCGGGCAGACGACGTAAGCTTGACGACCCGCCATGATTTCTTCGCGGACAAACTCGTAAACTTTTTTGCGATTGCGAATATTTTTAGCCGCAGTTTTAATCGGCTTGCGACCGGGCGGCAACTCTTTTATAAAAGAAACGTCCAAGTCGCCGTAAACCGTCAGCGTCATTGTGCGCGGGATTGGCGTCGCCGTCATGACGAGCATATCGGGCAGCGCGTCCGATTTTTTTTCGAGTGTCAAGCGTTGCGTCACGCCGAAACGATGTTGTTCGTCAGTGACGACCAAGCCGAGCTTTGCAAAGGTCACACCTTCTTGAATCAGCGCATGTGTCCCGATTATTATATCCGATTCGTGCGAAGAAATTTTTTGATAAAGTTCGTCGCGCATTTTTTTTGAGCGGGTGACTTTCGCGCTTAAAAGTTCGACACGAATTCCCAAGCCCGTCAGCAACGCCGAAAATTTTTCGTAATGTTGATTCGCCAAAATTTCTGTCGGAGCCATGAACGCGCCTTGATAGCCGCTTTCGACCGTCTTGACCAGTGCCAACAACGCAACCGCCGTTTTGCCCGAACCCACGTCGCCTTGAATCAATCGGCGCATCGGCAATTTGTTTTCCATGTCCTTCGATACGGCGCGGAAAACTTTTTTTTGGTCGCCCGTCAATTCGAACGGCAACTTTGCAAGCGCGGCTTTGACCAGTGCGCCGTTTTTTTTGTGAGTTATGCCGAGTCGTTCGTCTTGATTCTGTCGCTTGATTAACATCAGCCCGCATTGAATCAAAAACAGTTCGTCGAATGCCAAACGCCGCCTCGCTTTGTCCAGTTCCAAAAAATCTTGCGGGAAATGAATCGTTCGCGCCGCCTCGTCGATTGAAATTAATTTTTGTGCGTCGAGAAGTTCTTGCGGCAAAATTTCTTTGAGCGGAGGCATCGTCGCCAAAAGATTTTTTATCGCCGTGCGCAAGACGCTTTGACTTATCGCGGCGGTCGAAGGATAAATCGGCATGATTCCCAATTCGGGCTCCTCGTCCGGCTCAAGGATCGTGAAGCTTTGAATTTGACTCATCGACAACCGATTTGACCACGAATCAAATTTTGCCTTGCCGATAACCAAAAGCCTCATGCCGTGTCGCAATTTGTTCAGCAACCAATTTTGATTGAACCACGTCAGCTGAATGTAACCCGTTGCGTCCTCAAGTATCGCGTTGATAATTTTCAAGCCGCGTGCCTCGCGTGCGGTTATGTTTGAAATTTTCCCGACAAGCAAAACGGTTTCGCCTTCCAAGATGTCAACGATTCGCGTCAAGTTGCTGTGGTTTTCGTAGGTGCGCGGGTAGTGCGTCAAGAGGTCGTACTTCGTGAAGATATTTAATTTCTCCAGAGCCTCCGCCCGTTTCGGACCGACGCCTTTAACGTACATGACATTATCGGTCAATTTGAATTCAAAGCCCACTGCTCGTCCTCCTTATCGGGAAAATAATTTCGTCGCCGGCTATTCTCATACTTTCTTTTGCTGCGCCCAAAAGAAAGTATGCAAAGAAAAGGGCGTTCACCCCGCTATAAAAACATCCATGTTTTTAACGCGGGCGGCCGTCATCCGTGACGGCCGGGTGTTCACTCACCGCAGGGATATTTTATTTTAATAAATTTTTTGTCGGGAAAATGATTTCGTCGCCGGCTGCGTTCGTGAAAGTGTCCGCCTCGACGTTGAAGACTTCGGATAAAGTTTTCGCAGTCAAAATTTTTTTCGGGTCGCCCGCCGCGAAAATTTTTTTGTCCTTGAGAATCAAAACCTCGTCGCTGTAAAGTCGGGCGTGATTTATATCGTGCAAGACCATGATAATCGTCGTGGAAAATTTTTTGTTTACGTCGGCGATAATTTCCATGACTTCAAGTTGATGGGCGATGTCGAGGTAAGTCGTCGGCTCGTCAAGCAATAAAATCTTCGGGCGTTGTGCAAGTGTCATTGCCAGCCAAGCGCGTTGACGTTCGCCGCCCGATAAAGAAATTACTTGCCGATTTTCAAAGTCGGTGAGCTTCGTGAGTTCCAAAGCATTTTTTATCGCCGCCTCGTCTTGAGCCGAATGTCCGCCGAAAAATTTTCTGTGAGGGAATCTTCCGAACGAAACCAGCTGCCTGACTGTCGTATCTTGAGGCGCGTCGCGTTCTTGAGGGAGGATTGCCATTATCCGCGATAAATTTTTTCTGCCGATTGTTCGAATGTCTTTTTCGTCGAGCGTCACGCTTCCCGAAAATTTTTCATTGAGCAGGCAAAGAATTTTTAACAACGTCGACTTGCCCGCGCCGTTCGCGCCAATCAATGCCGTCCGTTTGCCCGAAACAAAATTATAATTCACGTCGCGAAGAATTTCTTTGCCGCCGATTGTCACAAAAATTTTTTCCGCCGTCAAGTTCATA
>CAMVAG010000139.1 GCA_947165405.1 uncultured Selenomonadales bacterium | reverse complement strand
CAAAAAGTGTAAAGCCGTTCATCACGTCGTCGAAGGCGTCGAGATAATCGGGATGAGTTCGATTCAAATGAGCGTGAAGAATTTTTTCGGCAACACGAACCAAATCGGGCTGCCCCGTCGACAAAATCATCATATCGCGTTGCGTGCGGTCTGTGAATCCCTCATGTTGAATGATAATATCATAATCGCGAAGGACAGATAAAATTTCTTCCGCGCTTAAAATTTTTTCTGCGTCGAAAATTTTTTGAGTCGTGTCGCTCGTGAAGAAGCGGCGATAATGACAAAAGCCGGTGTGCGTGTGCGAAGTGTTTTTCCAAATCCAGTAGAGCGCGGTGACCTCGTCGAGGAAAGGATTGAGCCGGCTGATATTGTCGCCGGTGTCGTCGCCCGCGTAGCCGAAATTTTTTTTTGCAAGCGCGTGCCCCGCGTGAATGATTTTGTAACCTTCGGGCAGGGAGGAAAGTTTTGCGTCCTTGTGCGTGACGACGTAAACTCCGACATCTGCGGGCGGCATAATTTTTTCAATCAAACACCATGCGCCGTTCACCGTCTCGAAAACTTTAACCTGCGCGAAAATATTTTGATTAGCCGCCAAAAATTTTTCAAGCGCGGAATTTTTTCTGACGAACGCAAAAATTTTTTCTGTCAAAGCGTCGGTTTCAATCAGCACGTCGATAAATTCTTCGGGCGAGCGTTCCTTGCTTAATATAATCGCGTCGAAGTGATGAAACTTGCAATCTTCGAAGGCGCGATAAATTTTCCCGTAAACATTTTCATAAATCGGATAAAAATTTTCAGCAATGCAATCAAGCTCAACTTTCAAATAAAATTTTGTTCGGAAATTACTCTTGCCGAAGAAACAATCGAAATCTAACACGCGCCCCGAAAATTTTTCACGGTTGAGCAAGGAAATAATGGGTTCGAAAATTTTGCAAGAAAAAAAGCCGTCGGAATTTATTTTTGCAAAGCCTTCGACAGACATAATCTGCCAATGCTTCGGAAATTTTTTAAAGTAATTGTAAAGCTCCAAGTCGTCCGTGAAAATCAAATATTCCGCCGCGCCGTTGAGAAAATTTTTTATGTCCTCCGCCGTAAAATTTTTTTCATTGAAATCAATCTGCCCGACAACTTCGGCGGGCTTGTCACCGATTTTTTTTCGGAACGCCTCGACATCTCCGCAAACCAACACGCGAGGCACATACTTCGCCATGAAAATTCCTCCTTTGTCGAAAATTTTAAGCACCGCCCTTTGATTCGTCAAGCCGAATTCGCTATAATGATAAAAACTTTTGAGGAGCGTGGTCGCTTTGACGGAAAAAGAAAAAATGCTCGCGGGGCAGTGGTATAATGCAAACTTCGACGCGTCTTTGATTGAAGAGCGGGCGATTGTCAAAGATTTGTGTTTGGAATTTAACAGGACGCCGATGCAAGATTTATCTCGGCGCAGAAAAATTTTGCGGGAAATTTTGCCGCACGTCGACTCGGAAGCCGTAGAAATTTTGTCGCCGTTCATGGTCGACTACGGCTACAACATTTATATTGGCGCGGGCACTTTCCTCAATCACAACTGCTATTTCATGGACTGCGCGGAAATTCGTTTCGGCAAAAAAGTTTTCGTCGGTCCGAACTGCGGATTTTACACGGCGATTCACCCGCTCGATATTGTTCGCCGCGCAGAAGGTTTGGAAATGGCAAAGCCGATTGTCATTGGCGACGACGTTTGGCTTGGCGGCGACGTGACGATTTTGCCGGGCGTGACAATTGGCAGCGGCTCGGTTATCGGTGCGAAATCCCTCGTGACGAAAGATATTCCCTCGAACGTCATGGCTTTCGGAAATCCTGCGCGGGTCATCAAAAAAATCGGCATGGAGACTTTGCTCGTATGACACGCGACAAAAAATTTTATTGGCAGCTGTTCAAGTCGACGTTTATCGTGAGCATGTTCACGGTCGGTGGCGGCTATGTGATAATCCCTCTGCTCAAAGCAAAATACGTCGACGAATATCATTGGATAAGCGACGAGGAAACTTTAAACATGGTGGCAATCGCGCAATCGACACCGGGCGTTATGGCAGTGAACACGGCTATCATGCTCGGCTATCGCATGGCGGGAGTGGCGGGCGCATTGACGGGAATGTTTGCAACAGTTTTGCCGCCGCTTGTCATAATCACAATCGTTGCAACTTTTTATGACCTCGTCGCCTCAAACGAATACGTTCAGCTCGTCTTGAAAGGTATGCAATGCGGCGCGACGGCTCTTTTGCTCAACGTGGCGATTGACCTTCTCAAAAAACAATTTTCAAAAAAACTCATCCTGCCGATTGTGATTATTCTCGGCACGTTCGTTGCGAATTTATTTTTCGGCGTGAACATAATGGCACTCGTTGCGATTGACGGCATTGTCGGCTTCTTCCTTATGCGCGACAAAAAATATGAGTGAGGAGGCGGCAACGTGATTTATTGGCTTTTGTTTTTTGAGTTCGCGAAAATATCTTTGGTCTGCGTCGGCGGAGGCTATGCCTCAATGCCTCTGATTCAAGCGGCGGTCGTCGATACTTATCACTGGTTGAGCTTGAGCGAGTTCATTGATATTTTTACAATTTCGCAAATGACACCCGGCCCGATTGGTATAAACGCGGCGACTTTCGCGGGCATGAAGATTGCCGGTTTCGGAGGAGCTGTCTGCGCGACGATGGGTTTCGTGACGCCGAGTATCTTCCTTTGCATTGCGCTTGCCAAAATAATTTTTAAATACGGAGACTTGGGCGCGATTCACGGAATTTTGAACGGCTTGCGCCCGGCGGTCATGGCTTTGATTGCGGCGGCTTGCGTGAGTTTCGTTTTGCTTGCCGTCTGGAACGCGGAGAAAGTTCCCGAAAATTTAATCGATACCTTCGACTTGAAAGGCGCGATAATTTTAATTGCGGCACTTGCAGCCGTCCGCAAGAAAATCGGCGTGATAAAAGTTTTGCTTGCAAGCGGCGCGGCAGGTTTGATTTTGGGATTGGTGGCAACGTGACGTTGCATCCAATGTTCGCGATTAAACAAACGATAAATTAAACTTGTCCCCGCGCTCGGACAAAAAAATTTTTGGGTCGGTGATTTGATTGAGCGACGTGATAATTTTGGTGATGATTGTCTTGATGATTTTCTACGCTTTCGGCGACGACATCTTCACGGAATGAAAAAGCGCACTTCCAAAAAACGGAGGTGCGCCATTTTCATTTGCTTATTCGAAATCATTTCTTGCGATTTTTAAAATCCTCGTCAAGTTCTTTGCGCCAAGCGTCGTCGGTTGCCTCGCCGGTCAATGTGCCGCGACGAGTGCAGGAGATGAATTTGCTCATTGCAACGTAAATTTGTTTGGTGCCGAGTTCGTCGGAATGATAATTGACGGCGCGGCTTGCGTCGATACCGATATGGTCGGCAAATTCTTCGGCGTCAAGATTTGCACCGAGAAAGATAAATTCCCAACCGAGTCCCTTTTGCTGTTTGATAAGTTGTTTAATTTCCTTGTAGCGGAACTTGCGGCTGGCGTTCTCCATGCCGTCGGTCGCAATGATGAACAAAGTTTTTTGCGGGCGGTCTTCTTCACGAGCGCGTGTGTGAATGTTTTTGATGTGATTAATCGCGTTGCCGACGGTATCGAGCAGGGCAGTCCTTCCGCCGACGCGATAATCTTTTTTGGACAAAGGCTCAATCTCTCCGAGCGAAACTCTGTCATGAAGGACGCTTGACTTGTCGCTGAAAAGAATCGTCGAGACAATCATATTGCCTTCGGGCTCCGCTTGTTGTCGTTCAATCATGGCATTGAAGCCGCCGACGGTGTCGCTTTCCAAGCCTGCCATTGACCCGCTGCAATCGAGAATAAAAACTGCTTCCGTACGATTTTCCATTATAATCATCCTCCTTTAATTTGAGGCGATTATATTACGAATCTTCGAGAAGCCTGTTTGACTTTTCCCTTTGGCGCGGCGATTAATCCTTCCGCAAAAAAAAACTTCAACATTAATCCTTGAATGACGATAAACTATGAAATAGAATTCTATCAGGATAAAAAATTTTTTCAAGTGAGGAGTTGATTTAAAACATGCCATTAATCGATGGAGGCTCAACCGGCATAAGACCGATAGACCGACAACGACCGACAGAGAGTACCGACCGAGTACGTCGACGCGATGACGGAGGCGGCGGCTTTCGACCGCAGACAACAGTCAACTTAAAGACGGCGATTCAAGATATAGCGGCGACGCTCGGCAAAATCGGCACGGAAGAAAAATACGGGATACAAAGATTGCCCAAAGAAGTGGGCGATGTCGTCAAAAATATTTTAAGGCAATCACTTTCTTTGGAGGCGACACTCGGCAAGGGCATCGGCAGCACGGTCGAGAGTCAGCGTTTCTCAATGGATCAGCTTATGCTTTTTTCGCGAATGCTCTTGCAAATCGGAACGCTTGCCGAAAAAGGTTACTCAATGAAATTGAGCGAGGACACTCAAGCTTTGCTTTCGACTTTCAAAGAGGCAATCGTCACTGAAGAGGGCGGCGACGAATTGGAACCGATTTTGATAACCAAAGCGGCTTTCGAGTTGGTCGACGCAAAGACCGCCGAGCAACTTCCCGAAGCCCTTTACGAAATTTTATCGCAGCTTGCACAAGCTCCCGTTGCCTATCAACAAGAACAGCCGCAATCCGAAGGCATGCAATTCTTGAAGCAGTTGGTCAAATATTTCATGCCGCGTCCGGAAGTCGACAACTTGCAACAAGCTCAACCGGAACAACCGCAACCGCAACAAGGACAACAGCCGCAGGGCGCAACGCAAAGATTTTTGGAGTCGATGTTCAGAAGTTTCGGCGGGAAATTTGCTCAAGGGCAACCTCAAGGACAATTCAATCAGTCGAATGTTCAAGGACAAGCTCAAGGGCAATTCACTCAATCGAACGTTCAAGGGCAACCTCAAGGACAATTCAATCAGCCGAATCTTCAAGGACAGCCTCAAGGACAATTCAATCAGCAGAATGTTCAAGGACAAGCTCAAGGGCAATTCAATCAGCCGAACGTTCAAGGGCAAGCTCAAGGACAATTTAATCAGCCGAATGTTCAAGGTCAACCTCAAACTCAATTCACTCAGCCGAATGTTCAAGGACAGCCTCAAGGACAATTCAATCAGCCTAACGTTCAAGGACAACCTCAAGAACAATTCAATCAGCCCAACGTTCAAGGGCAAGCTCAAGGGCAATTCACTCAGCCGAATGTTCAAGGACAACCTCAAGGACAATTCAATCAGTCGAATGTTCAAGGACAAGTTCAAGGACAATTCAATCAGCCGAACGTTCAAGGACAAGCTCAAGGACAATTCACT
>CAMVAG010000138.1 GCA_947165405.1 uncultured Selenomonadales bacterium | reverse complement strand
TAAAAATGTCAAGGCGTCGTCGAGGCGTTTGGTGTACTCTCTGACAGTCATCATGATTCAATACCTCCGTCAATCTCTGATTCGGTCGCGCAAAATTACATCATGACTGCCGCCCTCGACAATGCTCGTCGCAGAGACCAAAGTTATCTTGGCTTTTTCGCGAAGCTCCGCCAAATTCAACGCGCCGCAATTACACATGGTCGAACGAATCTTTGCAAGCGTGCCGGTCATGTTGTCTTTGAGAGAGCCGGCGTAGGGAACGTAAGAATCGACGCCCTCCTCGAAGGAAAGTTTTTTGTCGCCGCCGAGGTCGTAGCGTTGCCAGTTGCGTGCGCGGTTGGAACCTTCGCCCCAATATTCTTTGTAATAAGTGCCGTTGATTCTGATTTTATCGGTTGGCGATTCGTCGAAGCGTGAAAAATATCTGCCGAGCATTAAAAAATCCGCGCCCATTGCAAGTGCAAGCGTCATGTGATAATCGTGGACAATGCCGCCGTCGGAGCACACGGGAATGTAAACGCCTTTCTCTTTAAAATATTCGTCGCGGGCTCTGCACACGTCGATAACCGCCGTAGCTTGTCCGCGCCCGATACCTTTTGTCTCACGGGTAATGCAGATTGAGCCGCCACCGATTCCGACCTTGACAAAATCCGCGCCCGCGTCCGCCAAAAATCTGAAACCTTCCGCGTCGACGACATTACCCGCACCGACTTTGACATCTTCGCCAAAATTTTTGTGAATATATTCGAGCGTTATCTTTTGCCATTCGCTGAAGCCTTCGGAGCTGTCGATACAAAGAACATCCGCGCCGGCTTTGAGGAGGGCGGGAACGCGTTCGGCGTAATCGCGAGTGTTAATGCCTGCGCCGACGACGTAGCGTTTCTTGCGGTCGATGAGTTCAAGCGGATTGATTTTGTTGTCGGTGTAGTCTTTGCGAAAGACCATGTAGCGCAAGCGTTGTTTCTTGTCGACGAGCGGCAACATGTTGAGCTTGTGTTCCCAAATTAAATCGTTTGCTTTCGGGAGGGTGGTCGTGTCTGCGTCGGCGTAAATCAATTTTTCAAACGGCGTCATGAAATCTTTGACAAGCTCGTTGCCGGTCATGCGCGTGATTCGATAATCGCGGCTCGTCACAATGCCCAAAAGTTTTCCGGTCGGCTTGCCGTCTTCGGTCACAGCCATTGTCGAATGTCCCGTTTCTTTGAGCAGGGCAAGCATTTCATTTAGCGTCGTCGTCGGCTTGAGGTTTGAATCGCTTGACACGAAACCCGATTTGTAATTCTTGACGCGGGCGACCATCGCCGCTTGGTCTTTTATCGGTTGCGAGCCGTAGATAAAAGATACGCCGCCTTCTTTTGCCAGCGCGATTGCCATTGTGTCATTCGAGACCGACTGCATGATTGCCGAAGTCATCGGAATGTTGATTAGGAATTTGCATTCTTCGCCGCGCCGAAATTTTACCAACGGCGTTGAAAGGTCGACGTTCGCGGGGATGCAGTCTTTTGAAGAGTAGCCCGGCACGAGCAGATACTCCCCAAAGGTGTGTGACGGTTCTTGATAATAAAATGCCAAATTCAATCCCTCCCGTATTTAAAAATTAACCCTCCCACAGGAGGGCTTTTTTTTCGAATCAAAGCTGTTGCGGATATAATTCACGTCGAAGAATGAAGTTTACTTGTGAAAGGAAGTATAGCACAAAAGTGGAATTTTGCAAGCAGAGGCGAGGCGGTTCGTGTCATTGCAAAAAAACGATTTCGCAGGAGGATTTTTTATGTCAAATACAAAACTTGTCCGCAAGCTGGCGCAAAAAAAATTTCGCAACGAGCTGAAACTTTTCGTGGCGGAGGGTTTGCGGCTTTGCGAGGAAGTGCCGCCCGAATTGATTGAGTTCGGATTTTATACGCGGGAATTTTTATCGGACGAACGCGCAAGAATTTTGGTTGAGCGTTTGAAAAATTTGGAAGAAATTTCGCCTTCGACAATGGAAAAAATTTCCGACACGCAAACGCCGCAGGGAATTTTACTTGTCATGAAACAAAGGCTTTCGACTTTGGAAGAAGTCCTCGCAAAAAAAATAATCGTCGCGCTCGACGGCGTGCAAGACCCCGGCAACGTCGGAACGATTTTGCGAACGGCGGCGGCTTTCGATTGCGGAGTGATTTTGTTGGAAGGCTCGGCGGAAATTTTTAACCCGAAAGTCGTGCGCTCTTCAATGGGCGCGATTTTTTATTTGCCGATTATAAAAATGCGTCACGAGGAATTTTTGGAACTTCGCGGCGTGGAGATTTTGGCGGCGGCTGTCGACCCGTCTGCAGAAATTTATCACCGTCACGACTTCGGAAAAAAAGTTGCGATTGTCTTCGGCTCGGAAGCGGCAGGCGTCTCAAAAGAAATCCTCGACGCAGCAAAAAAAATTTTCATACCGATGAACGGACACGCCGAAAGTTTGAACGTCGCAACCTCCGCCGCGATAATTTTGTCGGAAGCCGTCAGGCAGTCAACATTTCTTCGACAAAAAATCAACAAAGAAAAATCTTGACTTTAGTAAACTCCAAAGGCTATGATAAGAAAAAATCCCCTGCGCGGGGTTGAGGAGGAAATTTTATGGCTAATCAAGCACCCGTCGTCGGCTCAAAGAACGTGACCGGCGAAAAGTATCAAGGCTCGGCGGCGAAGGTTTATTTCACAAAGAAAATCGACGCCGCTCATTTAATCAAGCTTTACAAAATGATTGACGAAAATATTTTCGGCAAGGTCGCAATCAAACTTCACACCGGCGAAAAACATGGTCCGAACATTTTGCCTCGCGATATGGTTCAAGCTTTCCAAGCGCAAGTTCCGAACTCGGCAATCGTCGAATGCAACACGCTTTACGCCGGCGACAGATTTACGACCGAAGGACACCGCGAAACTTTGAAAGTCAACGGCTGGACTTTCTGCCCCGTCGACATCATGGACGAGGATGACAAAGTTGTCAACCTGCCCGTTCGCAACGGCTTCCACCTTAAAGAAGTTGCTATGGGCGCGCACCTCGTCAACTATGATTCGCTGATTGTCCTCACGCATTTTAAAGGACACGCAATGGGCGGCTTCGGCGGCTCAATGAAAAACATCGGCATCGGCAACGCAAGCGGTCATTTGGGCAAAGCGCAAGTTCACGGCGTCGACCCGAACAACGTTCCCGAAAATTATCTTGAATGGCCGGACAAAGAATATTTCATGGAGCTTATGGCTGACAGCGCGAAGGCCACTTGCGATTATTTCGGCAAGCACATAATTTTTATCAACGTCATGCGCCGAATCAGCGTCGATTGCGATTGCGCGGGCGTCACGGCTGCCGAACCGACCATGAAAGACATCGGCATTGCAGTTTCGACTGACATCCTCGCCGTCGACCAAGCTTGCGCCGATATGATTTACGCCGCGCACGATTCTCACGACATGAAGGAACGCATTGAAACTCGTCACGGCTTGCGGCAACTTTCTGCCATGTCGGAAAAAGGCATGGGCAATCCTCAATACGAACTGATTGAAATCGAATAAAATTTCACGGAAAAAATTTTGGAGCCGCAAATTCAATTAGGAATTAGGAATTAGGAATTAGGAATTGTTTTTTCATTCCCCATTCCCCATTCCCAATTCCCAATTGACAAAGCGACTCCTTTTTGATTATCGTCTTTGCAATTCTGCAAACTTATTTAAATCGGCTTGAGCGTTCGCGCTGTCCCCCGAAGCTTGATAACATTCGCCGCGACCGCGATAGACCCAAGGCAACAGAGGATTTTTTTGCGCCGGCTTTTCCAAGATTTCAATCGCCCGCGTGTAATCCTCAATCGCCTTGCCGAACATTTTCAGCTTGCGATACGCGCTGCCTCGATTTTGATAATTCAAAGCAAGCAAATCTTCCCGCGTCGTCAAGTCAATCGCCCGCGAATAATCTTGAACCGCCTTGGAAAAATCTTTCGCGTCGTACTCATAAAATTTGCCGCGATTGAAATAAACGTTCGGATTGTTCGGCAAAAGTTCAACCGCCTTGTCGAAATCGGCTGTCGCTTTGGCAATGTCCGTCTGCCGATAGCAAAGCCCGCGATAAGTATAATTCTGCGCGTCGAGCGGATTGAGTTGGATTGCCTTGTCAAAATCTTTTATCGCCGCCGAAAAATTTTTCGCGCAGTAGTAGACGAAGCCGCGATTGCCGTAAGCGTCGGCGTAATTCGGATTGAGTCGAAGTGCCTTGTCGAGGTCGGTGAGTGCCTGTCGACGATTGCTCTCGGCGATTGGAATATTTTTCTGCTGCGCGGCCAAAAGCCCGTAAATATTTCCGCGCCGGTTGCAGGCGACGATATTGTCCTCGTTGAGTTCAAGAGCCTCCGTGTAAAGTTTTATCGCGTCGTCGAAACGCCTCTTGTAATAAAATTTGTTGCCGTCCGCGACTTTTTGATTGGAAAGAAATTCTTTTTCGACGTAGCCGAACGCCGTCTTGATTTGATAGCGTTCCTGCTTGGAAGAATTTTTTGCGCGCTCACGAAATTCCTCAAGCCGCAGATCATTCGCCGCAAAAATTTTCTGCGTGTCTTTTGTCTGATTAATCAACGACTGCTTGTCTCTTTCGTCGCGGTTGAGCCAATTTTTAATTTCGTCGTCGTCGATTTTGATTTCAACCGTCGCCGACCAAGTTGAGCTCTTGCCCGCGCGATTGTATTGCGGCAAGCCGACAAGTTCAAAGCTGTTGGAGGTTATCGCGGAAATTTCATCGTCAGTCAATTCGGAATTGCTTTTGAGATAATCGCTCGCCTCCGTCAACGCAATTTTAATCGCCTTGTCGCGTGCGCGAAGTTTGACGACCTCTTGAGCTTCGAATTTATCGGCAACTTCCTCGCTCGTCGCCGTGTAAGTTTTTATTTCCGCGTTGCCGATTGATGAGAAAAATAAATTTCCGATAATCAACGTTGCTGCCAAAAATTTTTTCATGACAATCACTCCGGTAAAACCTCAAGCCAATAGCCGTCGGGGTCTTCGATAAAATAAATGCCCATCTCTTTGTTCTCGTAGCAAATGCAACCCATTTTCTCGTGCCGGGCGTGCGCCGCGTCAAAATTTTTCGTCGTGAACGCAAGATGAATTTCATTATCGCCCAATTCGTAAGGCGTCGTTCTTTTCTTGAGCCAAGTCAGTTCCAATTTGTGATGACTGCCAAAAGAATCGCCGAGATAAATGATTTTAAAATCGTCGCCGCTGTCAATCCCGCCGACCTCGTGCAAATCGAGTGCCTCCGCATAAAATTTCTTGCTGCGCTCCAAGTCGAGCACATTCAAGTTGTTGTGAGCGAATCTGAACATCCGAATCCCTCCAAAAAATTTTTTTGCAATTATAACACGCCTTGCAAGAAAAAATAAAGCAGAGTCAAATTTAGCGATTAGTAGTTAGTGGTTAGTG
>CAMVAG010000137.1 GCA_947165405.1 uncultured Selenomonadales bacterium | reverse complement strand
GGAATGAAAAAAAAAGTCCCTTGTCCCTTAATAAGGAGGTATTTTGAATGAACAAATTTAAAATTCTTGCGCTCTTGTTGGTGAGTCTTTTGGCATTCGGAGTTGCGGGTTGCGGCGGCGGTGACAAAAAAGAAAACGTCGTCTACGTCTACAGCTGGGGCGATTATCTTGACCCCGAAGCCTTGAAGATTTTCGAAAAGGAAACGGGCATTCACGTTATCCTTGACGAGTTCGACACAAACGAGAGCATGTATCCTCGCGTGGCGGAAGGAGCGGTTCATTACGACGTTATCTGCCCGTCCGATTACATGATTCAAAAACTTATCGACAACGATTTGATTCAGCCGCTTGACTTCACGAAACTTCCCGACGCAAAAAAATATATCGGCGAAGAATTTTACAAGCAAGCCGAATCCTTTGACCCCGGCAACAAATATTCCGTGCCCTATTGCTGGGGAACCGTCGGCATAATCTACGACAAAACGAAAGTCACAGATCCCGTCGACAGCTGGAACATTCTTTGGAACGACAAATACACCGGACAAATTTTAATGCAAGACTCCGCCCGCGATGCAATGATGATTCCGCTCAAGCTCATGGGCAAGAGCATGAACGAGACCGATAAAGATGTTTTGGCTCAAGCTCAAGCAATGTTGAAGAAACAAAAGCCGCTTGTCCAAGCTTACGTTATCGACGAGGTCAAAGAGAAGCTTATCAATTCGGAAGCGGCAATGGGCGTTGTCTTCAGCGGCGAGGCTCTGATTATCTTGCAACAAAATCCGAACATGGCATTTGCAATCCCGAAGGAAGGCACGAACTTTTGGATTGACGGTTGGGTTATCACGAAGGACGCGCAGAACGTCGACAACGCGCATAAATTTATCGACTTCATGTGCCGCCCCGATATTGCCGTCATGAATTTCGATTATCTCGGCTACTCGACGCCGAACACTGCCGTTAAAGATTTGGAGGAGGACGAGGAGATTAAAAATTCGCCGATAGCTTTCCCCTCGCCCGAAGTCTACAAAGGTCAAGAGACTTACAAATATCTCGGCAACCAAATGGATGAGTATTATAACAATCTTTGGATGCAAGTTAAGGTTGATTGATGAAACTGCCGCGAGAATTTTATTTGCGTGACGGCTTGACGGTTGCCCGCGAACTTATCGGAAAGAAACTTGTAACGAACTTTCCCGAAGGTTTGACGAGCGGTCTTATCGTCGAGACGGAGGCTTACATGGGCGCGCTTGATGCGGCGGCTCATTCCTATCGCGGCAAAACCGAACGCACGAAAATTTTTTACGGCGCGGGCGGCTTCGTCTATGTTTATCTGATTTACGGCGTTCACATTTGCACGAACGTCGTCGCCAATGTCGAAGACGTTCCCGAAGCGGTTTTGATTCGCGCCTTGCAACCTGTTGACGGCGTCGAGTTGATGAAACGTCGTCGAAATAAAAATAATCTGCGCGAGTTGTGTTCGGGGCCGGGCAAGCTCTCTCAAGCATTGGGCATAACGAAAAATTTTTACGGCTCTGATTTATGCGGCGAGGAAATTTTTATCGAGACGGCTGAAACTTTTCCAATCGCGGCGACGAAAAGAATCAACGTCGATTATGCGGGCGAGGCGGCGAATTATCTTTGGCGATTCGTTGCGGCGGGAAACAAATTTATTTCGGCGAAGTGAGGAGGATTTTTCATGGAAGATTTACAACGCGACACGACGGCTCAAATTCGTGCGGCAGTCGAAAATTTTTTTGAATGCAACAAAATTAAGCACCGCCCCTTCGACGAGCACGACGTTGCAAGTGCCGCTTATTCCGTCAATACCAAATTCAAGCACGCGAGAGTTTTTTTCCGCGCTTACAAAGATAAATTTCTTATCCGCATTACGATTCCCCTTCATGCCGGTGAGGAGGAGCGTTTGAAAGTTGCGGAGTTTCTTCTTCGGGCGAATTACGGCTTGCAAATCGGTTGCTTCGATTTCGATTTCGACGACGGAGAAATTTCTTACAGGATTTCGATGTTCTGCGGCGAGGAAGATTTCGCGCCTCCGACTTGCGAGCAAATTGATTACGCCGTGAATATCGGCTTGAACATGATTGAGCAATACGGCGACGCGCTTTTTAAAGTGCTGTTCGGTTTGGTCGAGCCGGAAGACGCGATTGACGACGCCGAGAAAGACGATTGACAAAAATTTTTCCGCGTGATAAAATTTTGCAACTTTCAACAAAGGGGATGTAATGGTTTCGACAGGGATGGACGGGGTTCAATAAGCGAGCATCGGCTCCGCAACCGATTCGACAAGCGGAAACTTAAACAATAACTGCGGACACTGAAGAGTACGCATTGGCGGCTTAATCGCCACGTCGCCTGACTGATTCCCTTCCCGTCAGGTCAGAGTCGACGTCAGAAACGGGAATACCGCGTTTGAGAGCACTGCAGGGCGCGGGAATTTTCAAAGTGCTTGGCTTTGGCAAGTTTGTCGTCGAGTTTGCTGAAGCTGAAATTTTTCGGCGACTGCGCTCGGAGAAAGTTGAGCAACGGCATTTTTGGACAGGAGTTCGATTCTCCTCATCTCCACCAACAAAAAAAATCAGCCCGAAGGTTCCGACCTCCGGGCTTTAAAATTTTTATTCGATTATTTTTTTCTGCAAACCTGTCCTGTATCGAATCAAGGGCATTGCCTGCGCGGTCAACGTCGTGATTACAAGTTCGCCGTTCGAAACTTCCGCGAGGAAATTTTCTTCCCGAATACGACAACCGAAATCGTCTTGACAAAACAAACACGCTCCGATTTCCGGCGGCGCGAACAGTTTAAAATTTTTGCAAGTCAAATTGTCCTCCGCGATTCGAATAATCGTATCGACGCTGAAATTTTTTGTGAGGCTGACGGTCGCGCCGATTGATTCGAGGGCGTAAAGCGCGTCGAGGCACCTGCTGTCCGACAAGTCGCCTTCAAGCCCGACGATCGAGCCGCGAAGAATCCCCGCCGCCATGAATGAGCGAATCAGCATTTCAACGTTGTTTTGAATGTCGCCTCGCGTGTAAAATTTTTTTATCCCGTCGAGTTCACTCACGCGCACGATACTTGACAGCGGCAACGTCAAAAATTCAAAGGCGTCCGTCTTGCGAATTTCCTCCCGCGTCAAAAACGGCAGCTTGTCAATGTCGGCGAGGCTTTGAATATTTTCGGGCGCGACGCCGTGTCGAAGGAAAGACTTTTGATAGAAGAAACTTTTTTCGTAAGCCCACGCGACGATTTTTTTCAACCGCTCAAGCTGAAGAATCTCAAGCTCCTCGCGCCGCATTTTTTCCGTTTGAAAATTTTCAAGCATGATTTATTTCGGGAGCGGCTTCTGATAAAAGAACGGCTTATAAGTTTCGTAGCCGATCTGCCGCGAATTCAAGATTGATTCGGTGCCGCCGACGAAGAGAATCCCGCCGGGCTTGAGTGCCTTGAAGAAATTTTTATAGAGTTCGGCCTTTGCCTCTTCCGTGAAATAAATGACGACGTTGCGGCAGAGTATGAGGTCGAAATTTGTTTCGAAGCGGTCTTTCAAGAGGTTGTGGCGTTTGAAGTCGACAGCCATTTTGATTTCGGGCTTGATAGAAAATTTTCCTTCGGGCGTCTTCGTGAAATATTTAATCTTGCGGTCGGGGCGCATTGCCCTGATTTCGTCGGCAGTGTAAATGCCTTTCTTTGCCTTGCCGATAATTTCAATGTCGAGGTCGGTGGCAAGAATCCTGTGGCGTTTGCCGGGTGCCAGCTCTTTCATGATGATAGACAGCGTGTAAGGCTCCGCGCCGATTGAACAGCCCGCGCTCCAAATGTTGAGCGAATCGCTGCGCTTGAGAAGATAAGGAATGACATCGCCCTCAAGAATATCAAATTTGTCGGGGTTGCGAAAGAATTCTGAAACGTTGATTGTAAGATATTCGATGAAGTCCGCGAATTTTTGTTTGTCCCTTACCGCGTCGCTGAAAAAGCTTGTGTAAGACTTGAACGGCGTCTTTTGAATCAAGTTGTTGATACGCCGCCGCATTTGCTGTTCCTTGTAAAGTTGCAAATCGATTCCGGTCTTGCGATTCAGCTGTTGCTTAAAAAGTTCCCAATCCTTGTCGTCCATAATTTTTCCCCCTTACCAAAATTTTGTTTGCATTGTAGCAGAGGCGAAGGATAATTTCAACACAAAAGCCGCGCCCGAAGACACGGCTTGGAAATTTTCTTTGTTGGTCGGGGTGACAGGATTCGAACCTGCGACCCCCTGCTCCCAAAGCAGATGCCCTACCAAGCTGGGCTACACCCCGTGCGAAAAATTTTACACAAACGCCGCCGCGCTGTCAAGGTGCAAAGAGTTTATCGGCACTTTTCAAGGTCTGTTGGTAATTTGCTTTTTAAAAGTTTCTTCTACTTTTCTTTTGCAGCGTCATCCGTGACGGCCGGGCTCAAGCTTCCCGTTGCGTTTCGATTTTTTTCAACACGCTTTAAAAATCTAAGCTCATGAAGACTTCGCCGCTATCGAGGTCGAAGATTTGAATTTTGTCTTCGGTGATTAACGCGACGCTCGTGCGCTTGTCGGGTTGGTTCGTCAAGTAAGGAGAGACAGTGCCGGGATTGAGGAAAATTGTTTCGCCGCGCTTTTCGAGGACGGGCTTGTGAATGTGTCCCGTGATAAAAATATCTGCGCGGAAAGTCTTTGCCGTTTTATCTTTGTCGGCGTCGGTCGGCAAGAGGTGCCCGTGATTTACGACAATCCTCTTTCCGTTTGCAAAGACATGAGCGTAAGGAATTATAACGGGCGTTTCGAGGACAAGCTGGTCGACTTCCGAATCGCCGTTGCCGCGAGCAATCACGAACGGAATTTTCGAGGCGTTGATAAAATTCGCGAGGGCTTTCGGATTATAATCGTCGCCCTTGAAATTGGGATTGTTCGGTCCGTGATAGCAAACATCGCCGGCGTGCAGAATCAAATCCGCGTCGGCGAAAAATTTTTCTGCGGCAAGCTTAACGCGCTCGTGGTAGCCGTGAGTATCCGACATAACTCCGATTTTCATTTTGAACACTCCTTATTTATTTTCAAGAGCCATGATTTTGTTGACGCGCCGCTCGTGACGACCGCCCTCAAATTCCGTCGTCAACCAAGCGCGAACAATTTTGCCCGCGACGCCGAAGCCGAGAACTCTTCCGCCCATTGCCAAGACGTTTGCATTATTGTGTTGGCGGCTCATTTGCGCCGAGTATTCGTCGTGGCAGAGCGCGCAACGTATGCCGTGAATTTTGTTCGCCGCAATCGAAATGCCGATGCCCGTGCCGCAGAGGACAATGCCTCTGTCAGCCTCGCCGCTCACAACGTCCGCGCAAACTTTTTCGGCGATGTCGGGATAATCAACCGCATTTGTGCCGAACGTCCCGATGTCTTTAAACTCAACGTCTTCAAACTCCGCCAAAACTTTCTTGACTGCCTCTTTGAGGTCAACTGCTCCGTGGTCGCTGCCGATTGTGATTTTCAT
>CAMVAG010000136.1 GCA_947165405.1 uncultured Selenomonadales bacterium | reverse complement strand
CGAATTGTGGGAACTCCGCGAGCCGAATTACGATTTTTGAGGAGGATGAATCATGCCTATCGGTGAGAAATTGGCGGCGGTTATGACTGCTTGCCGATACATGGCGAAGGACGGACGCAACGACTTTCAAAAATACGACTACACGACTGCCGCAAGTATGTTCGGCAAAATCAATGAGGCTCTTACTGCTCAAAAACTTTTCACCGAAGTTAAAGCCGAGTTGGTTGAAAGCAGAGACGTTACCACTTCAAAAGGCAACATTGAAAAATTTGTCGTGATGAAAGTCATCGTTACGATTCACGACGCCGACGACCCTCAGCAATTTGTGACCTTTGAAGGTTACGGCTCCGGGCAAGACGCGGGCGATAAGGCGATTATGAAATCCAACACCGCCGCGCTCAAATATGCTTACATCGGCGGCTTGTGCATTGCTATGGCGGACGACCCCGAATCCGATTCCGGCACTTCCGCTTATCAACCCGCAAGACACAATTCGCAACCGAGACAATCTCAACCGCCGAAACAAAATTCTGCCGCCGAATATAAATGCGAACGTTGCGGGGCTCCCATTTCCTCCAAAGTCGCAGATTACTCGGTTCAAAAGTTCGGCAAGAATTTATGTTACAACTGCCAAAAGCAAAATTAATGGAGGTTGACCATGAAATTTCAAACCAATGAGCAAATTGAAGATATGCTCGCTGAAGTCGCTCGCCTTCGCTATTCAATCAAGCAAGCCGACGAAAACCGCAAGACTTTCCTCTCCGACGCCAAGCAAGCCGCCGATAAAAAATTTGAATTGGAAACGGCGGACGCCCGCGCCGATTTGGATTCGCTCATTGCCAAGCTTCACGACTTCGCCGAAAACAATCTGCCCGAAGGCAAGAAGACTATCAATTTTCAAAACGGCAGGCTCGCCTTCCGCAAAGAGCCGCCCAAATTTTTCTTCGACGATCAGACCGAAGTCACCGGCAAGGATTCGCGCCTCGTCGATTTCGTAAAAGACAACGTGCCCGAATTTTTAAAAGTCGTTTACCTCGCCGATTGGGTTAAGCTCAAATCAAAGCTCGGTTTCGATTCGAACGGCGAAGTTTTCTTCGTCGATACCGGTGAAATTCTTCCGAACGTCCGCGCCGAACTTGCCGATGATAAATTTTCAGTGATTACGTCATGAAGTGCTTAAACTGCGGCAAGGAAATCGTCGGGCGTCCAAAGCAGGCAAGATTTTGTTCGCCCGACTGCTTCCGCGCTTTTCACAAATCGTCCGGTCAAGCTTTCGGTAATTGCCTCGTCTGCGGCACGCCTTTCAAGAAAAATAATTCGCAACAAAAATATTGTTCAGACCGTTGCAGAAATTTCGCTGCCGAGCAAAGAGCAAAAGAACGTCGTAGGGAAACGATTTGCCCTCAATGCGGAAAGACTTTCGAGAACACAGGCTCTAGCGGCAGATTTTGTAGCAAAGCTTGTGTAAGAGCTCATCGGCAAGGCTTGAAAAAAATACCGTCGACCAAGCCGCTTGCTCAATGGGCTGACGAGGCTCGCCAATGCAATCTTGACTACGGAACCTATCGCGCGCTCGTTGAACGACTCGGCAAAACTTTCGACGAGCTGAAGGCTCAAGCCGCCAATCACGTCGGCTGCCATGCAAGTAAACATCTTTTCCTTTAGGAGGTACGAATGATTAATCCCGTGCACAAAGTTAAACGCCGCATCGTCTTCGCAGACGGCACCCCGCCGCATTGGACAATCGACGCTTTCAGCGGTTGGCTTGCTACCGGCATTAACGACTGCAAAGGCAGAGAAATTTTCGAAGGCGACAAAGTTGTTTTCGGCGAACTTGAAAAGCAAGGCGTCATCACTTTTACAGTAGGCTCGTTCGGTATCTCCTTTGAACAGGACGGCAAATATCTCTTCTGCCCGCTCCGCCAAACCAAAGGCTTTATCGACGTTGAAGTTATCGGGCACATTACGGAGGAGGAAATATCATGAGAGAAATTAAATTTCGCGGACATGCTTTGCACGATTCTTGCGGGCAAAAAGTTGACAAATTCGTTTTCGGCGACCTTTGTCAAGGCGACGGTCTAATCACAATCTTGGATTGGGACGACGGTGATAATTATGAAGTCGAGCCTGAAACCGTTGCCCAGCTCGTCGGCTACGATACAAACGGCAAAGAAGTCTACGAAGGTGATACCGTCGTCGGCGAAGACGGCATGCAATGGAACGCCGATTGGAGTTATATCCTCATTTCGGACGACGGCTTTGAGCATTCCCTTGATTTAGAATTTTTCACGCTCAAGGAGGACGACTAATGAAACACAACATCCGTATCAACGGGCAAGTGCAGGAGCTTGACTGCGAAATTGGCACCGGTATCTGCGACAAAACCGGCAGAGAAATCTTCGAGGGCGACCAAGTGACTGACGGCAAAAAAGTTTTCAGCGTCGAGCTTGAAGGCGGCGATTTTAATCTTGTTCATGACGATAACGTTATTTCGTTGGATATGTACAACGGTGCCGTTGAAGTCATTGCGCGTTCTGATGAAACGCCGATGTTCAAAGACACAAGGCGCGCTTGGAGCACCCAACTTCTTGACGCCTATAATCGTTTGCTTGACGCCTTCATTGAATGCAAATCGCCCGAAGCTGTTTGCGAAGCGGCAAGAGTTGTAGTTAAAGCGGCTGAAAACGATGGACGCTTTGAAAATTAAATTCACTGCCGAGTTGGAGCCCGTACCTTTCAAGCGCGTCATGCAAAACGGCAAGCGGCGTTTCAATGACCGTCGCTATTCCGACTTCAAAGACATCTTGGCTCACGTCGCCAAAATCTATGTGCGCTCTCCGCTCAAAGGCAACATCAAAATCAGCGTCGACTTCTTCAAGCTCAAGCCCAAAAATATTTCAAGCCGGCTCTGGGGCGACCTCGACAATCATTTAAAATCAGTGCTCGACGCGCTCAACGGTATCGCCTATCTCGACGACTGCCAAGTCGTTCAAATCAGCGGCTCAAAAAATTTCGGCGAACCCAAAATCATGATCACATTGGAGGCGGTTGAATGAGAATCAGAACTTCGCAAGATTGTAAATTTTATCCCGTCATTTCAGCTGCCACTTCCGACGACGGTTCTTGCGGCTATGACTTTAAAGTTATCGAAAAGGATACCGGTAAAATCGCGGGCAGCGGCGGAGTGTACCCGTCTTGCTATCAAGCTCTGGACGCCGCCAAAGCCTGTATCGCCGCTTTGGAGAAAATAAATGAAAATCTCAGTCACATTACAATATCATCCGCCGACAGGTGAGTGTGCTTACTTCCCCGCAACTGATTCAGTCAAAATGCTTTGGTTCCTCAATCACGACGAAACACTCTTCAAACTCCTGCGCAAAGTCTCAAAACGCATTGACGAACTTGCCAAATCTCAACTCGTTTTCGATTTCAAGGCTCCTTCGACGGAATCAAAAACCGGCAATCTTTTTGCCAGTGAATAAACTTTTCACCGTGTTAAGGAGGCGATTGAATGGAAAAGTTATTCCGCCAACTTAATCCCGATAACCTCGACAGCGTCACACTCAAACTGATTCGGCATTTCGTCGAAGTCAAACTTGAAGAGGTTCGGAAGATTAATTCTCGTATCGCCCGCGATTTGAATAAACTCGGCGATTATGCTTTCCTCGAACCTCACGCTTATGAAAAGTTGCGTGAAAAATATCGGCGCGCTCACAAAAGCCGGCAATGGCTTGAACTGCTTGACCGCATGAAAAAACAAAATTGCAAAGGAGATTTTCTCAATGACTAAAAAGGAATTGATTGCCATCATCGCTCACAAGAACATGCTGCCGATTGCGCAAGTCGAGATCGTAATCAACGCCGCCATGTACGAAATTAAATGCGCGCTCATCGAAGGCGACCAAGTTCAGCTTATCGGCTTCGGTACCTTCGCAGTCAAAGAGCGCGCCGCTCGCAAAGGCACCAATCCTCGCACCGGTGAAGAAATTGAAATCCCCGCTCATAACTTGCCCTGCTTCACGCCCGGCAAATCACTTAAAGACGCCATCAAGCAATGAGGTTTTGCCGTGAATATTTTTGATTTACTTTACTTCGGGTTAAAAGTGCTCTTTGCCAGCTTTGCTATCATGCTCGGCATTTGGCTTTCATGCTGGTGTGCCGGTTTTATCTACTGCGTCGGCGAACTTGCGAGCGTCAGTAACCCCACGCCTAAAGGCGGGGGCTTGTTTGAAAAATAGAACAAGCTCTTGCTGACTAGCCTAAGCACTTCGAGTGCTACGTTACCTGCGAATACATAGGTACCGGCGGACGTAAATCCTAATCTGCCGCTCTACGGCTTATGGTTAAACAGTTCTTAGGGGTAGGAACAGTGCTGTAAGCATGTAAACCGCAGGATAACTTTGGCGAAGGATTACTACGCTAGCGGGCGGCGGTCTGTTTTCTTTTACCAGACATTATGCCCGCTCGCCTTCGGGCGAATCAATTTTAAAGGAGGTGCGCGGCTCCTCCCCACAGCTAAAGTAGGGGGTATCCGCCGCGCATATTTGATGAATGGGCGCGCCTTAAAGAATTAATGTACGACGTTTGCGGCGTCGAAGAAACACCCGCCAAAGAAATTTTCAAGTACAGAAACGCTCCGTGCTTTTACCCCCCCGCCCCTTTTTCGCCTGAAGAAGCCCAATACGAACGCTTGTATCGGAAAAATAAATTGATTATTGACGGCGTGCCGATTCGTTGGGGCGAACCGCCTTGCTTTACTTGGTGCACCAAATCGAATACGCCTGCCTGCCAAAAAATTTTCAATCAACAATCCATGTTCACTACCGGCGGCAGACCTAAACCGATACCGAAAAACAGGCAACAAAATTTGTTTGACTAGGAGGTTGCCAATGAAAATTATTGAACCGTCCGTCGAGCTGATTGACTTCATCGACGGCGACGAAATCCTCAAAAAGATTGAACGCTGCGGGCGCGTCTGCTATCAGTCTCAACCTAAAGACGATTCGGCAGAGAAATTTGTTCGCATGCTCATCAAGCGCGGGCATGAATCCGTTTTGGAACACGTGAGCTTGACCTTCCATATCATCTGCGACCGCGCCATTCAAAACGAACTTGTCCGCCACAGGCACGCAAGCTTCTCCGTCGAATCAACACGCTTTGTCAAGTATGGCGACTTGGAAGTTATTAAACCCGAACGAATCAAATTCGATACGCCGTTTTTCTTCGACTGGCAAAACGCAATACTTTATGCTCAAAACACGTACGAGGCTCTCGTTGAGTGTGGACTGCCGCCCGAAGACGCTCGCGACGTTTTGCCGCTGTGCTTGAAGTCGGAACTTTACATGACGGCTAACTTGCGTGAGTGGCGACACATTTTAAAGCTCCGCACAGATAAAGCCGCTCATCCTAAAATGCGTTTCATCATGAATCAAATTCTCGGCATCTTTAAAGAAAAGTTGCCTGTCATTGTGGAGGATTTTCAATGAGTTATCAACTGAAAGATATTCAACAACTCGACCCCATTTCTTACGATGAT
>CAMVAG010000135.1 GCA_947165405.1 uncultured Selenomonadales bacterium | reverse complement strand
TTTCTTATTTATTCATTTTATCGAGAGAAATTTTATCGCACCCTCAAAGGTCGTAGAGGTCTTGATATTTTTTTATCAGCGCGTCGAGTTTCTTCTCAACATCCCTGTGAAATTTTTTCCCGATGTCAGTTTTGAATTGCCACGAGTTCAAATCGTCGAAGGTGAATTCAATCAAATGCAAAAGAAGCGTATCGACAAAGTGTGTAAGATTTTCAAAGAGGATGTCGAGATAAATTTCCTTCTCTGCGACGTTGCGGGTGCGGACGTTTTCCATTTCGTTGAAGGCGTCGAGGAAAATTTTTTCCGTGTGAATCATGTCGTTAATCGAAATTAAATTTTTGAGAATCTCCATGTTGGAAATCCACTCGCCGATATTTTCTTGGTCATGAACCCACAGCGCGTCAAGCTTGAAAGATTTTTTTATCAAGCCGTCGATAAGTTTGTGCCGGTCATACACACTGTCAAGTTTCATTTCATCGCCTCCGAAAAAATTTTAACACGCGCCGCAATTTCAAGCAAGGATAATAAATTTCTTGTAATGCCTCCATAAAATTTGTATAATGACTGAAAAAAATTTGGCGGAGGATTTAATCCATGCGACGATACACAATTTTTATCTTGACGGCGTTCATGTTAATCTTGGCGGCGGTGGCGGGCATGGCGGTTCCCGTCGACGCAGACAAAAAAACTTCCGGCTCACCGGTTGCCGAATTGACGGCTTACACGACTTTGCCGGCGGAAACTGCTGCGGTCTTGTCGGAAGTCTACGAGCGCGAAAACAAAGTCCGCGTGAATTTTATTCCGATGAATTCGCAAGAGATTTTGCAGGAAATTAAAAACGACGCCGTCAGCGACCCGACGGTTGTGCGCACGGTTGATATTGTCGTTGCCGACAGCAAAGTCCTGCGCGAGGTAGCCGAACTGAATTTGTTCACGCCCCACACTTCCGAGACAAACGACGCCGTCCGCGAAATTTTCAAAGACGAGTTCGACCGCTGGACGGGCATTTGGTACGACCCGATAATTTTCTGCGTGAACAAAGATTATTTGAAGACGACCGTTGACTTGCCCGACACTTGGGAAAAACTTTCCAAAGCCCCGAAAATTCGCGTGGGCATTACGGATTTTTTGGCGGCGGACGCTTCTGTCAATTTAATGCTCGGAATGATTGAGAACTTCGGCGAGGAAAAGACTTACGAAATTTTGAGCGGGCTTCATCCGAAAGTTGTGCAGTACACGAAATTTTTATCCAACCCCGTCCGCCAAGCCGGCATGGGCGAAGTCGATATATCGGTTGCCGTCGAGAGCGAAACATTGCGCTATCTGCAGAACGGCTACCCGTTGAAAATAATTTATCCCGCCGACGGCACGAGTTATCTTTTGACGGGCTTCGGAATCACGACGCAAGACGCCGCAAAAAATAAAATCGCCGCGAAATTTGCCGATTGGCTCCTTAGCGACGAGGCGCAACTTTATCTGCAGACGAACGGTTTTTATTTCCTCCCGACCAACCCGCAAACTTTGGCTTATAAATCTTTCGCGGGGAAAAATCTTTTGCTCTTCGACAACCGCCAAAAATTTTCCGAACAACAACGTCACGACTTCTTGGACTTTTGGATTAAAGAAATTCGCTTGAAATGAGGAGGCTGAAATTTTGAAAGCAGGCTTTGTGAGTTTGGGTTGTGCAAAAAATCTTGTCGACACCGAAGTCATGCTCGGCATTATGCAGGCAAACGGAATTGAATTGACGGCGAACCCTGCCGACGCCGATATTTTAATCGTCAACACTTGCGCATTCATTCTCTCTGCGAAGGAAGAATCAATCACGACGATTTTAAATCTTGCCGACTACAAGAAAGGCAAATGTCGTTCGTTGATTGTGGCGGGTTGCTTGGGTCAGCTTTACAAGCGCGAACTCCTCGACGAAATGCCTGAAGTCGATGCGGTTATCGGAACGGGTGCTTGGAACAGAATCATGGAGGCGATTGAAGAAACTCTTTCCGGGCGGCGCGTGATTCTGATTGGCGAACGCGAAATTATTTACGACGCGAAGACGCCACGAATCCGCACGACGCCGAACTACACCGCCTACGTAAAAATTTCGGAAGGTTGCAACAATCGTTGCGCCTTCTGTTCGATACCTCTGATTCGCGGGCGACAAATTTCACGACCGATTGAAGACATAAAATCCGAAGTCGAAAAGCTTGCCGCGCAGGGCGTCAAAGAAATAAATTTAATCGCGCAAGACACGACGGCTTACGGCACAGATATTTACGGCAAGCCGCAACTTGTCGAACTTCTGCGCGAGCTTGTCAAAGTCGACGTTCACTGGATAAGGATTCTCTACGCTTATCCGCGAAGATTTTCCGACGAGCTGATTGACTTAATCGCCGCCGAGCCGAAGATTTGCAAATACGTTGACTTGCCTCTTCAACACGCAAGCAACAAAATTTTAAAGCGCATGAATCGCCCGGACACCCGCGAGAGTATCGAGGCTTTGCTGAAAAAAATCCGCGAGAAAATTCCCGGCGTCGTGATACGTTCGACTTTTATCGTGGGCTTCCCCGGCGAGACCGAAGAAGATTTTTTGGAGCTTATGGATTTCCTCTTGGAGCAGCGGCTTGAAAAAGTCGGTATCTTCACATATTCGCGGGAAGAAAACACGGCAGCTTATGACTTGCCCGACCAAATTTCGGAAGAAGTCATGCAGGAGCGTTATCACATTTCGATGAGCACACAAAGTTTGATTTCGCAGGAGCGCAACGAGGCATTGGAAGGTTGCGAGCTTGAAGTTTTGATAGAAGGACGCGACGAGGAAGTTTCGCAAGTCGTGGCGGGTCGTTCATATCGTGACGCACCCGAAGTCGACGGACTTGTTTACATTGAAAACGACGGGCGCAGTAAGGCGGGCGATATTGTCCGCGTGAAAGTTTTGGCGGGTTTCGTTTATGACATTGCGGCGGAAAGGATTGATTGAATGGAAAATTTCACTGTCGCCTGCGCGGAATCATGTACGGGCGGATTGTTGATGAGTCGCTTGACAGATTTTGCGGGCGCGTCGGCTTACGTCAAAGGCGGTGTCGTCGCTTACAACAACGAAATAAAAAATAAAATTCTGCACGTCAAAGAGGAGACGCTTGAAAATTTCGGAGCGGTGAGCAGTCAAACGGCTTTGGAGATGGCGACCAATGTCCGCGAAATTTTTTCCTCGACAATCGGCTTGAGCACGACGGGAGTGGCGGGCCCCGATAAAAGCGAGGGCAAACCCGTCGGCTTGGTCTATGTGGCAATCGTCGGCGAAAATTTTTCCGAAGTCAAAGAATGTCACTTCAAAGGCACGCGCTCTGAAATAAAATCGCAGGCGGCTGACGCGGCTTTTGAACTCTTGATGAAATACACGATATGAATCGGCGAACGTTCATAAAAGTTGCGGCGGCGAGCGTTGCGGCTTTGTTGACGGGCTGCGGCGGAGAAAAAAATTTTTTGAACGTAAAATTTCTTCGGCAGATAATTACCAAGAATATTTTAACTTCGCGTTGTATAATGTGGGAAGTTGACAAGCCGTTGAAAAATCCCGTCGTCGAAGTCAAAGCCGGCGACGCGATTAAAAATTTTCCCGCGCAAGAAAGTTCTTTCACTGACGACGGCAAAAAAATTTTTCAGTACACCGCGCAGATTGAGTTCGGTGAAGAATACAGAATTGCTGACGGCGAGGCGGCGACTGCTTGGCACACGATTAAAAATTTTTCCGGCGACTTCAAGGCGATAATTTTTCCCGATTCGCAATGCGGCGGCGGCTACGACACTTGGGGCGCGGTTGCACGCGGAGCCTTTGAACGAAACAATGCGGCTTTCTTCGTGAATGTCGGCGACCTTGTCGACAACGGCGAGGACAGCACTCAATGGGAAGATTGGCTTTCGCAGATTGAAAAGTTCACGCCCGAAATTCCTTTTGTCCCCGTCATGGGCAATCACGAAACGTATTCGCGGGATTGGAAAGTTCGTGAGCCCGTTGCCTATCTGAATTACTTCGCCTCGCCCGATAACGGCATTAAAAATTTTTCGCGGAGGTTTTATTCCTTCGAAGTCGGTGCGGCTCATTTCGTGATTCTTGACAGTCAATGGGACGAATTGGGCAAAGAAATTATCGACGCGCAGAAAATTTGGCTTCGTCAAGATTTACAGGCGACCGATAAAATTTGGAAAATTGTTTTTATTCACAAGGACGTGTTGCAATATCGAATCAACGGGCGACCCGAACGCAGGGAAGGTTTTTCGGATGTCGGAGAAATTTTCATGCCGGAATTTGAATCGCTCGGCGTCGATGTGGTTTTTACGGCGCACTTGCACACCTATCGCAATCGCGGACGCTTGAAAAATTTCCGCCGCGACGAAAACGGCACGCTCTACATTTTGACGGGCTTGAGCGGCAACGTTCGCTACGGCGGCTTGTGGATTGATCATGCGCTTGATAAAGTCATTGCCCCTCAACCCGAAACCGATAATTATTTGACGCTGGAGGTCGGCGCGAAAAATTTAACGGTTAAATGTTTCTTGCCGAACGGCGAACAGATTGACGAAGTGACTTTGCAAAAAACTTGACGGGAGGAGATTTTTATGTTGGCAACCGAAAGTTACGACAGATTTTCTCAAGCCGAAAAATTTTTTACGCATTCTTCTTCAAATTTCAATGAAGAGACTTTGGAGGCATTGCGGGAGGCGCAATTAATCTCCGAAGGAAAAATGCCGTCAAAATCTTTTAATAACGTTGACGATTTGCTGAAGGATTTGATGTCCGATGCTGACGATTAGACGAACAACACAATTCAAAAAAGATTTTAAGCGCATAGATTAAACCTCTCGTGGAAATTATTGAAAAACTTTCAAGAGAAGAAGTTCTTGATGAAAAATTTTGTGACTACCCTCTGAAAGGTCATTGGCTCGGATTCAGGGAGTGTCACATTAAAAGCGATTGGCTCTTAATTTATCTTATCAACAAAGACGAATTGATTCTTACTCTTTCTCGGACGGGAAGTCACAGTGATTTGTTTCAGATGTAAAATTTTTTGAGAGGAGGAGATTGCCTTGAAGAAAATTTTTTTAATCGCGGCGATGATTTGTCTCGTGATAAGCGGCACGGCTCAAGCAAAAGATTATAACAATATCGGCGTTGTGATTATCGGCGGCGCGGAATTCAAGACCGACGACTTTTTTAGAATTGTCAAGAGCGAACTCAATCCCAAGAGCGGCGCGAAAATTATCGCCGGCAACGACATGCAAACGCGCTACAAAAAACTTTGGCTCAACAGAGGATATATCGGCGAACAGGCTCCTCAAAAAGAAGATTTGATTCATTTCGCGGCAACGAGCGGCTGCAAAAAAATCGTTTGCATAATCGTTGCGGACGTTGTCGACGACCAAAGAAACAGCGGCAAGCACCGTCAGCAAAATCGAATTTCGGTTCAGCTTGACGCTTATCTTTGCACGCCGACAAATGTCGAGGACGTTTTCTCTGCAAGCAAGGAAGTCAATTCAAAGGGCAGTGCTTTGCGCGCCCGCTGCGGTGCTTTCAGAAAATGCTTGGA
>CAMVAG010000134.1 GCA_947165405.1 uncultured Selenomonadales bacterium | reverse complement strand
TCTACTTTTTCTTTGCCGGCACCAAAGAAAAAGTAGCAAAAAGAAAGGTGCTTAACCCGGCTGTAAAAACATCCATGTTTTTAACGCCGGCGGCCGTCATCCGTGACGGCCGGGTTTAAGCTTCCCGCTGCGTTTGAGACTGTCGACACGCTCTAAAAATTTTCGGCTCGACTTGACAAAAAAATTTCCCCCTCCAAATTCGGAAGGGGATTTTTTTTTGCAGATGAAATTATTTTAATGCTCTCGCGGCGATGTCTTTTCGATAGTGCATGTCGTCGAAGTGAATGACCTCGACGCAACGATAAACTTTGTCGACGGCTTCGCGCAAGGTCGGGGCAATCGTCGTGACGCCCAACACTCGCCCGCCGCTCGTGACAAGGCAATTAGGAATTTGTAACGAGGAATTAGGAATTGTTTTGGCGTCGCTTTCATTCCTAATTCCTAATTCCTCATTTCTAATTAATTTCGTGCCCGCGTGGAAAATAATCGCGCCAAGACTTTCAGCTTTAATCACGCCGTCAATCGGCAAATTTTTTTTGTAAGCCTTCGGGTAGCCGCCGCTCGCCAAAATCACGCAGACCGCAGAATTTTTGCTCCAAGAAATTTTTTTGTCTGACAAGTCGCCCGCCGCGCAGTCGTTCATGAGCTCAAGCAAATCGCTTTCCATGAGCGGCAAGACAACTTGAGTTTCGGGGTCGCCGAATCGACAATTAAACTCGACAACCTTAGCCTCGCCGTTTTGAATCATCAAGCCGGCATAGAGGCAACCGCGATAAATAATTCCTTCGGCACGGAGCGCGGCAATCGTCGGCTTGAGGATTTTCTCTTCGACTTGCGCGGAAATTTTTTCGTCGACAATCGGGGCGGGCGCGTAAGCTCCCATGCCTCCCGTATTCAAACCTTTGTCGCCGTCGAAAACTCTCTTGTGGTCTTGCGCGGCAATCAGCGGCAAAATTTTTTCGCCGTCGGTCAAGGCAAGCACGGAAGCTTCCTCGCCGTCCATGAATTCCTCAACGACGATTTTATTTCCCGCCGAGCCGAAAGTTTTCATCTCGTCGACGGCGTTCAAAGCCTCGTCCAAAGTCTGCGCAACGATAACTCCCTTGCCCGCCGCAAGACCGTCAGCTTTAATGACAATCGGCGCACCTTTCGAATGAATATAATTTTTCGCGGCGTCGGGGTCGTCGAAGACTTCAAACTCGGCAGTCGGGATGTTGTATTTTTTCATGAGCCGCTTGGCAAAAATTTTCGAGCCTTCAAGGAGCGCAGCGGCTTTGTTCGGCCCGAAAGCCTTAATCCCGATTTCATTGAGCGCGTCGGTCAAGCCGTTGACAAGCGGAGCTTCGGGACCGATAACGACCAAATCAATCGCGTTGGTTTTTGCAAACTCAACAAGTGCGGCGTTGTCGTCGATTGAAATTTTCGCGACGCATTCGGCGAAGTCGGCGATGCCGGGACTGCCGGGTATCGCGAAAAATTTTTCAAGCAAAGGGCTTTGAGAAATTTTCCGAGCCAAAGCGTGTTCGCGACCGCCGCCGCCTATCAGCAAAACATTCATGTGGAAACCTCACTTAACTTCCAAAATCTCAAACTCAAGGACACCAACCGGCGCATGAACTTGAACGGTCACGCCCGCAGTCTTGTTGAGAAGAGCAGTTCCGAGCGGCGATTCGTCAGAAATTTTATTGTTGTCGGGGTCAGCCTCCGTCGAACCGACTATCATGTAAGTTTCTTCCTCGTCAAGTTCAACGTCACGAACTCTTACGGTGCTGCCAATCATAACTTTGCCGGTGCTCTCCGCCGATTGAATTATTTCGCTGTTGCGAAGTTTCGCCTCAAGCTCGCTGATTTCGCTTTCAAGCCTGCCCTGTTCGTTTTTGGCGTCGTCGTATTCAGAATTCTCGCTAAGGTCGCCGAGTGCTATCGCCGCCTTGAGGCGTTCGGAAATTTCAATGCGCCGCACGCTTTTCATGTAATCCAACTTTTCAACCAGCTTGTCGTAGCCGTCTTGAGTCAGCAGGATTTTTTTGTCAGCCATCAATTAATCCTCCAAAAATTTTTTTCCGTCAAAGATTCTTTTTTCGCCGGGTTCAAGCGGTGCCCAGTAAGGCAAATTCCGCCGCGCCGCCAAAAATTCTCGTGAAGGTTCCCAACGCGGAAATTCGACGCGATGCATTGCCACGAAACTTTTTACGTCAGTCCGCGCCACGAATTCAATCGCGCCTTTTTCTTGATTGTTGCCGAGCCGCCCGTCGACCGGGAAAAATGCAATGTCAGCCGCCATGCCTTCGAGGCGTTTCATTTGCCGCCTGAAACTTTTTTCCGCAAGCTCCAAATTTTCCGGCGTGTCGTCTTCCCACAGCCACCAGTTGAAGTCGCCCGCATGATAAATCCTGTTGCCCGAAGAAGTTTCTATCAAGAAAGAAATTCCGACGTCAGTCGAATCGTAGCTCCGAACTTTAATCGCGTCATCCTGCCATTGAGTGTAGCGTTTCATGTAAATAATTTTGTCCTTCGGAAAAATCTTGACGCGTTTGGTACGTCTTATGTCGCTGCTGAAAATGTAGCTCGTGACTTTTGGCGTGTAAGAGCGAATGTGCGTGCCGAAGTGGTCGAAGTGCGCGTGCGTAACAAAGATATACAAATTGTCGAAGTCGCCTTTATCATACGCGGCATCGACAATGCCTGCGGGGTCTTCGTAATCATCAAACACCAGCAAAGTTCTTTCGTCTCGAATCATAAAACCGCTGTTTAACAAGTAAGTTACTTCCATAAAATCATTCGTCCTTCCCTGACCGACAACAAAATTTTTGAAGCCGATCGTTTAAATTTTAAATCCGTTTAAAAGCATTTGCCTCCTCTGCAAAAAAATTTTTTATTTCATTCGTCAGTGCGACGATTTTAATTCAATGTGTTTTTCAGTGGTCAGTGGTCAGCTGTCAGGAAAAGTTAGTCTGAAAGCTGAAAGCTGAAACCTGAAAGCTTTTTCAATCATCACCGCGATTAGCCAAAGCGTCTTGGATTTTCTGTTCGACTTCGGGATTAATCTTTTGGTCGTGACGATAAGCAACATTTTGCCGCGCAGTTTGTGTGAAGCCGCGCCCTTGAACCTCGCTTGCCGCCAATATCAGCATGAAGGCATTCTTGTCGACAGTCCTCACGACGATTTTTAATTTGGCAATCTGCGTCATGCTCACGACGACCATCACGATTTTTTTCGGGTCGCCGGTGTATGCACCCTCGCCGTTGAGGAAAGTCACGCCGCGCCCGATATCCGTAATAATTCCGTCGGCAATGTCCTTCGCGTGTTCGGAGATAATCAAAACCGCCTTGCGCTGATTGAAGCCGTCGATAACCTTGTTGGTCATTTGCGAGGTAACGTACATGCAAATCAGCGTGAACATGGCAGAGGTAATGTTGAAGAGTACGCCCGCCACGACGACAATCAGGCAGTTGAATCCGAAAATGACGGAGCCGATTTCCATTGAGTAATATTTTTTGAAAATCGCGCCGAGAATGTCAAAGCCGCCCGTCGAGCCGTTCATGCGGAAGACAATGCCGTAACCTATGCCGTTGAAAATGCCGCCGTAAATCGAGGCAAGCATCATTTCATCGAGAGGCAACATCCCGTTTAAAAATTTTGTGGCGTCCAGTGCCAACGAAAACATTACCGTCCCGATAATCACGTCGATTGTATATTTCTTTCCCAGAAGTTTATACGACGCGATTAAAAGCGGCACGTTGTAGGCGAGGGTCTGCGCGCCTATCGGCAAGCCCGTCAAAAAATAAAAAATAATCGCAATACCGGTTACGCCGCCCGTCAGAAGGCTGCTCGGCACTACGAAAAGATTGATTGAACCTGCGGCAATCAAACATCCTGCCATAATCCCCAGATACTTCAGCGGGTTCCACTCGGTAAGCATTGAGGTCAGTCTCATTTAAAAATTTTTCCTCCTTTCGATATAAGGAGGATTATAACACAAATTTGCTTTTACGGCACAGTATATTTCAAAAAATTTTTATACGTCTAATGATTTGCCTTGCGATAAATTTCCAAAACCAATTCTCTGTCAAGCGGCAGGAACGTCGCAACTTTTTTTGTCCCGTTTGAAGTCACCATGTCCGCCAAAAATTTCAACTCGTCGTCGCTTTGAATGCCTATGCCCAATTCGGAAAAATTCGTCGGCGTTCCCAGCTCGCGGAAATAATTTTCCATTGCGTCAATGCCTGCGCGGGCGCGTTCGTCTGTCGTGCCGTCGACTATGCCAAAAATTTTTTCGGCAAAGTTCGCAAAGCGTTCGGGCTTGACGGTGTAGACAGTCCTCGCCCAAGATGCCCAAACCGTCGTCAAGCTTGCGCCGTGAATCACGTCGTAGCGTCCGCTCAATTCGTGACCGAGTTTGTGCGCGGAAAAATCTTTTTCTCGACCGAGACCCGTGAAGCCCGTATGCGAAACCGAACCGCACCACATTATTTCGCTCATGGCGTGCAAGTCTTGAGGATTTTTCAAGAGGGCTTTCGATTGCACCATGACATTTTTAATCACCGATTCGGCGACCATGTCCGTGAAGTCGTTGCCCTCAATGAAACTGAAATATCTTTCGAGCGTGTGCATGATAATATCGGCGATACCGCAAATCATCGGGTAATGCGGAACCGTCAATGCAAGTTCGGGATTCATAATCGCAAAGACCGGGCGAGGAGTGATTGCGCCGCGTTTGAGACCGCTTGCCTCGTCCGTCAAAACTGCCGTGTCTGAAGTTTCACTGCCCGCCGCCGCTATCGTCAAGACCGCACCGACCGGCAAAGATTTTTCAAGCTTAACCTTGCCCATCCAATGATTCCAAATGTCATTTTGAGGATTCGCCGCGCCGAAAGCAATCGCCTTAGCCGTATCGATAACACTGCCTCCGCCGACCGCCAACACGAAATTTATTTTTGAGTCAATCGCCTCACGAATTGCCTCGCGTGCAAAACTCAAACGCGGATTCGGTTTGACGCCGCCCAAAATTTTCAAAGCAAAGTCTTCCGTCGAAAGAAGCCGTTCAATCTTCGGGACAAGACCGCTCCTCACTGCAGAGCCGCCGCCGTAAAGAATCATCACGCGTGAGCCGCCGTACTTGCGAATTTTTTCGGCGACTTTATTTTCCGCGCCTTGACCGAAAATTATTTCAGTCGGGCAACAATATTCAAAGCTGTGCATGACATGACCTCCTTAAAAATTTTTATTGTGAAATTTTATATCGTCGCGGCGATTCATGCAACAGTTGGAATAAAAAAAAGCCGCCGATTTTTTTCGGTGGCTCTCGAACAGAGGGTACTTTTATTTGAATTGATTTTGATGAGGTTGTTGCGCTTGACCGAATTGACCGCCTTGTCCGCCGAACATTGCGGGAGGCATCATGTTGCCCTGCGCGAAGCCGCCGAAATTATTTTGCTTGTCGGTTTCAAAGAAAGCATCATTGCCGCTCGCGAAGGTAATTTCGCTGATGTCGTTCGGCGCGCCGACGGAGAAGTTGTTGCTTTGGAAAATTTCACTCGCGGAGTTTTCATTGCCCCACATTTGCGGAGCCTGTCCGCCGCTGATGTCGGGAGCCTGTCCGCCGTTGATGTCGGGAGCTTGTCCGCCG
>CAMVAG010000133.1 GCA_947165405.1 uncultured Selenomonadales bacterium | reverse complement strand
TTGGATTTTAGCAAAACTCTTTCGAGTTTCAATACACTTTTATATAACAGGAGGTCGAAGCTCATGAATTTCACTCATCTTCACGTGCACACCGAATACAGCTTGCTTGACGGCGCGGCTCGAATCAACGACCTCCTCGACGCGGCAAAAAATTTCGGCATGACTTCTTTGGCGATAACCGACCACGGCACAATGTACGGCGTCATTGATTTTTACAAGGCGGCAGTCAAGCGCGGCATAAAACCGATTATCGGCTGCGAAGTTTACGTTGCCCCCGGAGGACGCTTCGAAAGAGAAAAAAACGACGGCGTAAAATATTTCCATTTGGTTTTGCTTGCCGAAAACAACGAGGGCTATAAAAATCTTGTCAAGCTCGTGAGTTTGGCAAGCCTCGAAGGTTTTTACTATCGACCGCGTGTCGACAAAGAGATTTTGAAAAAACATCACGCCGGGCTTATCGCGTTGAGTGCCTGCGTTTCGGGAGAAATTCCCGTTGCCATTCTCAACAAAAAATTTGATCGTGCAAAGTCATTGATTGAAGAGTATGCGGAAATTTTCGGGCGCGATAATTTTTTTTTGGAGATACAAAATCACGGGCTTGAAAACGAAGAAAAAATTCGTTACGCGCTGAAAAAATTTTCTGTCGAATTGAATATCCCGCTCGTTGCGACAAATGATTCACATTACGTCCGCCGCGAAGACAGCGAATTTCATGACCTGTTGCTTTGCATTAAGGGCGGCAAGACGATTCACGACAGCAATCGATTGAAATTTTCTTCCGACGATTATTATTTGAAGTCAGCCGAAGAAATGCGCGAACTTTTTTCCGACACGCCCGAAGCTTGCGACAACACTTTAAAGATTGCCGAACGCTGCAACGTCACGCTTGAGTTCGGAAAATTTCAAATGCCGGAATTTCCTCTGCCCGAAGGTTACCGCGACGCCGCCGAATATCTTCGCGACCTGTGCAATAAAAAAATTTTCGACCGCTACGAAATTTTGACGGAGGAAATTAAGGCGCGGCTCAATTACGAATTGGAAATCATTCACGGCATGGGCTACGACGGATATTTTTTAATCGTTTGGGATTTCATAAATTTTGCTCGTCGAAAAAAAATTCCCGTCGGTCCCGGTCGCGGCTCGGCGGCGGGCAGTATCGTCGCTTACGTCTTGGGAATCACCGAACTTGACCCGATTAAATATAATTTGCTCTTTGAAAGATTTTTGAATCCCGAACGCGTCACGCTCCCCGACATCGACGTTGACCTTTGCTACGAACGCCGCGAAGAAGTCATTGAATACGTTCGCGAACGCTACGGTGCGAATAACGTTTCGCAAATCGTGACGTTCGGGACTTTGGCGGCGAAGGCGGCGATTCGTGACGTTGCCCGCGTGCTCAATGTTCCTTACAAAGAAAGTTCGCGCCTCGTCGAAATGATTCCGAACGCCCTCAACATTTCGATTGACGACGCCTTGAAAAAATCAAACGACCTGCGCAGCGAATACGAAAACAATCCCTCTTCAAAAAAAATTATCGACTTCGCAAAAAAATTGGAAGGCTTGCCGCGACATTCCTCGGTTCATGCGGCGGGCGTCGTCATTTCAAAAGTTCCGCTTGATGAAATCGTTCCGTTGCAAATATCAAACAAGGTAATCGTCACGCAATACGACAAAGACAAAATCGAGGAACTCGGTCTTTTGAAGATGGACTTTCTCGGCTTGCGGACTTTGACAATCATGGCGGAGACGGCGGCAAATGTAAAAGCTTCACGCGGCGAAGAATTGGACTTGTCAAAAATTCCTCTGCGCGACGAAAAAACTTCGGCAATGCTCTCGGCGGGCGAAACGGCTGCGGTCTTCCAAATGGAATCGCCGGGCATGACGGCTTTGGTCAAAGACTTGCGCCCGAAAAGTTTCGAGGACTTAATCCCGACAGTTGCGCTCTATCGACCGGGACCGTTGGGTTCGGGCATGGTTGAAGATTTTATCGCGGGCAAACACGGACGAAAAGTCGCGCATTACCTCCACCCGAAACTTGAGCCGATACTCAAAGAAACTTTCGGCGTGATTTTGTATCAGGAACAAGTCATGCAAATCGTTCAGACGCTGGCGGGCTTTACGCTTGGGCAGGCAGATATTTTGCGGCGGGCAATGGGCAAGAAGAAAGCAGAAATTTTGCTTGCGCAGAAAGAAAATTTTTTGAGAGGCTGCGAATCAAACGGCGTCGAAAAATCTTTGGCGGAAAAAATTTTTGAGCTGTTGACTCACTTCGCTGACTACGGCTTCAACAAATCGCACTCGGCGGCTTACGGACTTTTGGCTTGGCAGACGGCTTACCTCAAGGCGCACTACCCCGCAGAATACATGGCGGCAGTTCTTTCCGGCACGCAGGATGTCGATAAAATTTCCGCTTATGTAGAATTGTCTCGGCGGCTCGGAATAAAAATTCTCGCGCCCGATATAAATTCAAGCGAAGGGCATTTCACGGTTGAGCGCGGCGCAATTCGTTTCGGGCTTGAGGCGATAAAAACCGTCACCAAAGACACTGTCATTAATATTATCAACGCACGCATAGGAAACAAATTTAAATCGTTGGCGGAATTTTGTGAGCGGCTCGACGTAGAAAAAGTTCCGAAACGCAGTTTGATAAAGTTAATTAAAAGCGGCGCGTTCGACAGCGTGGACAAGAGGCGCACTGCTCTTTTGAAATCATTGGAATTGGCAACGGCGGCAGGTCTCAAACGCAAGAAGGAACTCGACAGCAAAGCGATTAATCTTTTCGGGCACGAAGACCTCTTCAAAGCCAATGCCGCCCTCCCCAACGTCGAGGAACGTCCTCGCAAAGAAATTTTGGCTTGGGAAAAAGATACGCTCGGTCTTTACATTTCCGGTCATCCGCTCGACGACTTCCGCGAAAAATTTTCTGCACTTCCCGCCGTCAAAGACCTCAAAAAATTTTCGGGCAAGCGCGTCAAAGTCGGCGGGATTATCACGGACGTGCAACGAGTCACGACCAAGCAGGGCGATTCGATGGCGCGGCTCAAGCTTGAGGACAAAAGCAGCGCGATTAACGTCGTGCTCTTCCCGAATGTCTTTCGCAACACTCAAAAGATTTTGTTGCCGGATGAAATTGTTGTCGTCAAAGGGCGCGTCGACCTCTCGGACTCGCTGCAAATCTTTGCGGAAGAAATTATTCCGGCGGAAAAATATTCGGCGGATTTTTGGCTGACGATACCCGCGCAACTCGATAAGCCCGCAACGATTGACGTCTTGAAAAAAATTTTCGACAAGCAAAGAGGCTCCGCTCAAGTTTTCATGAATCGCGACGGAAAGTGGCGCAAGCTTGACAAAAAAATTTCTGACAGCCCCGCTCTTCGTGAGGCGTTGAAAAATTTGCTCGGCGAGGAAAATGTTCGCTTGTATTAATCAGCTTTAAAAAATCTGCGCGGTCTGATATAATGCCGAAAATTTTATTCGGAGGAAAATGAATGGGAAGAAATATCACGCCGACGATTGAAGGCGGGTTGCTCGTCGCGATAACGGTAATTCTTGGGCTCGTGACGATTTACGTTCCGCTTTTCGGCATGTTGGTTGAATTTTTTTGTGCGGTGCCGCTTGCAGTCTTGACGGCTCGACAAGGAGTGGGCAAAGGATTAACCGCTTTGGTCGTCACGTTTTTGTTGCTGTCGATGTTAATCAGTCCTCTGCCGGCAATCAGACTCACTTTGGGCTACGGCGTTTGCGGAATTGCGTTGGGTTTTTGCGTGAGGAAAAATTTCGGTGCGGTAAGAATTTTTTTCACGGTGATGGTCGTCGCCTCCGCCGCGCAGGTTGTCTCGTTGGGTTTGTTGCTCGCGATAATGGACGTGAACTTTATCGAAACGCAAATCGAATTGACGCGCGAATCCTTCAACGAATCCTTTGCATTGTATGAAAGCATGGGCATCGATAAAGCGCGAATCAACGAGGCAAAAGCTCAAGTGGAGCCCGCAATCCAGACGCTGACATTTTTAATTCCGACGCTCATGATGTTGAGCGCGCTGATAAATTCTGTGGCGGTCTGGCTCACGTCGCATTGGATTTTCCCGAAACTGCAAATGAAAATTCCAAAGCTTCCCGATTTTGCCGAATGGAAATTCCCCGCGCTGTTTTTTTATGTCGGAGTGTTCGGAGGGCTCGGTTTGTATTGGGGCTACACTCGCGGCTGGACAGAGATTTACGAAATTTCTTTGAACCTTTTAATCCTCGCAATGTTAATCGGGCTGGTGCAGGGGCTGTCGTTGCTGTCGGCGATATTCGACCGATACAAAATTTCAAAATTCATGCGGCGGATTTTCTACGTGATTTTGTTGCTGAATATGTTCTTCCTTCAGATCATTGCGATAACCGGCTTGGTCGATATGCTCTTCGATTATCGGAAAAGACTTTTCAAGGGAGGTGATTAAGTGCCGAAAGATGATTCCTCGTCGAAAGTAAATTATCCGATGCCTCGAAATTTATCCGCTTGGCCGGACGCCGTCATAAATTTGGCGGTTATGTTGGTCATGGTCGGAGTCATTGCTCAATACAACAAAATCTTGGGCGCAATGGCTTTCTTGGCTTGGGCACTCTTGGTTTGGTTCGCTTTCATACGCCGCAGAGACCGCGAGAAAAAATTCAATGAATACTCCGAAAATGTCATCGGCAATTACAACGACATGATGTATTACGCCATGACGAAGCTGCCCGAAGGAATAATCGTCATAGACAACGACCGCCGCCTCCAATGGTGCAACTCGGTCATGCAAAATTTTTCCGCAGTTATTCCTCAACAGGGCATGGACATCGAGGAATTTTGGGAAGGGCTTTTGCATGAAGATATTTTCCCGACGGCTTCCGAAGCTTCCGAAGAAAAAAATCCCATGCCGCCGGAGGGCGAATATCAAATTAAATCTCTGCGACACAGAACTTTGGAAGACGGCACGGTCGAAGAATTTTATCGGCACTTCTTGATTAAATATCGTCTCTTGAAAGCCAACGAGGACTATTCGCAGATGGTCGTTCTTTTCGCGAGAGAGACCACGCCTTACGAGGATTTGAAGATTGAATACAAGTTGAGTCGGACGGCTCTTCTTTACGTTCAAATTGACAACTACGACGAGGTCACTCAAGGCTTGAACGAGGCGGAAAAAACTTCCCTCATGCTTTCCGTCAGCGAAATTTTGGAGGAATGGGTTGCCACTCTTGCCGGCTTCATAAGACGAGTTTCGAGCGATTTGTTTGTCGTCGTCTTGGAACGCCGCGCTTTGGAAAATGCGATTGAGAAAAAATTTATCGTCTTGGACAAGGTGCGCCAACTTGTGAACAAACACCAAATGCCGGTTACGTTGTCAATGGGAGCAGCGGTAGCCGAAAAACCTTCGGACGAACAATCAATCGGTGAGCTTGGCGCAAATGCTTTGGCGGGATTGAATTTGGCATTGGCTCGCGGCGGTGACCAAGCTGCTGTGAACATCGAAGACAAAATGCAATTCTTCGGCGGAAGAGCCAAGGCGGTCGAAAGAAATACTCGTGTCAGAGCGCGTGTCATGAGCAATGCGATTCGCGAAAACATGGAGGCGGCGGACGAAGTTTTTATCATGGGACATACCCGCGA
>CAMVAG010000132.1 GCA_947165405.1 uncultured Selenomonadales bacterium | reverse complement strand
GAAATGATTGGCGGTATGAATTTCATCGCTCCGCAAAATTTTTCCGTTAATGATTATGCTTTCGACTTGCTCGAACATGGCGGGGATTCGGTTGCCGTTGTGGCGCGTCTCGCTGTTGCTCAACTCGGCGTCTCCGGAATTTGTCACGAGATTGTTCACGATACGGATTCGCCGCCGAAAATTTGCGTCCGAAATATTTTTTCTGTTGAGCAGATAAATCAAGAAAGCGTAGAGCATGATGACTTTGCCGAGCGAAAAATTTTTGTTGAAAGATTTCACGCAGTCGCCGAAAAAATTTATGTTGTCGAAGTAAGTTATAATCTTGCCCGCCTCATGATGATTAACGTTTTTGTCACTGCGGCTGCCCTTTGAAACTCTGTCGGCGAAGAAGACCGGAATTTTTTCGCGCTTATCGAGTTCGCACCAACAATCAAAACTTTTTTCCATGAAGTCGACATTTTCAAGCGCGCCCTCTCCGAAAAATTCTTCCAGCAAATCGAACGGGTCACGACTTTTGCCTTGAGGCGTGCCGCCCTTGCGATAAAGAATCGCGTCGCACAAAAAATTGAAGTAAGCAAGAAAACCGTCGTCAACCAAATTGTTTTCGTCGCGATAATTCCAAAGCAAATCCGTCCAAACGGTGTCGATTTTCAAAATGATTCGGTTGGAAAGTTCGCCGTCGAGTTCGTCGAGTTTGCTCTTGAATTCGGCTTTGAAGTGTTCAAAATCCGTCAAGGGTTTGCCGCGAGAATTCATCGTGACGTAAAGCTCATCGGTCAAGCCCATATCCTTAATCGACAGGAAGTAAAAGGAAATCGCGCCGCCTTTGAGCTTGTCCCAAAGATTTTCCACGCCGCAAAATTTTTCGTCGATTGCGTCGAGCATGACGAGCATGGAGCTGACGGTCGGGTCTTTCTTCCAACTTAAAGGAAATTTGGCGTTATCTTCTATCGCGGCGGATAAATTTTCTTCGTCGAAAGAAACTTCGCAGTCAATCAGAAATTTACAAAACTCTCTTGAATCGGGGCGCGTGTCATAGGAAAAATTTTTCAGGAATTCGGTTTCGGCGGGCGGAACGTTTTCTTTTTTGGCAGCGTACCAATGCAAAAGAAAAAGCGTTGTCAAACGTTGCTGACCGTCGAGCAAAGTCAAGGTTCCGTCGTCGCTCAAGTCGCCGTAAACAAAATCCAACTTAATCTTTTTATCGGTCGTGACGGCTTTATAAAGCGCGTCCAAAAATCTTGTACGCACGCGGCGAATTTCTGCAGTGTCTCTGCCCTGCGCGTAGTCGCGTTGAATGTTCGGGATAACGATTCGGCGAACGTCGCCTTGAAAAATATTTATGAAAGTCTTCAACGATTTGTCCATATCAGCCCTCCTCAATCGGCTCCGCCAAAAAATTTTTCAACACGTCGTTAATCGCCTCGATGTAGGCGCGGCGGTCGTTCGCTGACCAAAAATGAATCTGATTTTTTTCGGAACGCGTGTAGTATTTCAGAAAAGCCATCTTCGTGCAAAACGGAATGAACGCGCCCGCCATGTCAAGCTTGATAATTTCGTTGCGCTTCACGTCGAAAACCGAATTGCCCAGCGCGGAATTTTCCTCGCATTTGAGCAGGGCAAGATTGGCGATTGAGTCGTCGGCTTCCTCGCTCATGCTTTCGGGTGAAAGTCGCTTGAGAATTTTTTTCCGCAAGGATTGAAATTTTTCGCTTGTAATGGTTTTTAAATTGAGCAACTTAACAATTTCGTCGAGGAGGTTTTGATTTTCTTCGGGGAAATTTTCCAACGAGGCTTTGTGCAATCTCAACCACTCGCGCCACTGCTCTTGATTGCCTCTGTCTTGAGAATTAACCGAGTGAATGTGTTCCAAGCTCCAAGAATTTTCTCCCTTGCCGCCGAATTTATATTTGTCAAAAGGAAACCACTGCGATTGCTCGCCGTTTTGCCTGACCGATTCGACATTGAACAGCAACAATAATCTGCGAATTTTTTCTTTATCCTCGTTGTAATTCCAATCGGAATAATTTTTTTCGCCATCCAACTTTATGCTCGCCTTGATGAATCGGTCAAGCTGCGTCAAAAATTCTCGCTTGCTTTTATCCTTGGCCGCCTTGTAAATATCGGAAAGATTTTTGTAGCCGGAAGCGATTAAGTAGCCGACCTTGTGATAAAAGCCGTGATGTTCGCGCCAATCCTTGAGGAGCAAAAAGTCTCGAACAATTTTTTCCCAAACGTCGTTTAAATCTTCGCCGCGCCGCCGCAGCTCGTCAAAATAAAAAAATGTGAAGTATTTATCCTTATCGCCCGACCGCTTGCCCGACATCAAATCCAAAATCAAATCAATGCGCGTCTGATATTCCGTCGCCGAATTGTTCGTCAAAAAATACCACAGCGAATCATTATGCAATTCCTTTTCGAGGCTGTCCCACTGCAAAGCAATTTCATCTTGCAGCCGCTTGTCCATGTCGCGATTTTCACGGCTGAGGAACATCGCCTTGACAAGCTCGGCACTCGTCAACGGGATTTTGCCGATATTGAGGCGCGTGAACATTTTTATCGCGTCTTCGGTCTCGTCGACTTCATACCAAATAATTTTCACGTTCTCGGCGAACAATTTTTTTATCGTCGTCATGGTCAAGAACAACTCGCCGTTTGCCGCGAACCAAGCTTTGATATTTTCGTAAGCGTCGACGATAAAGCAGAAGTCGATATTTTTTTCGCGCGAATTTAAATCGATGTTCTCCAAAAAATTTTTTGAGTCCTTGCGCGTTTCGTAGTCCAAAGAAAATTTCGGCTCCCCGATAAATCTTCCGCCCACTTCGAACATGTATTTATAAATTAAAAAAATCGTCGTCAGACGTTGCTGACCGTCAATGACTTCAAAATTTTTTTCGCCCAAATTTTTCACGACAATCGGTTGAAGACAATAGCCGCGCCGCTCGTTGTATTTGCTCAAAGCGTAAACGTCTTCAAGCAAACGCTCCACTTCCGACTTGCCCCAACGATAGCCGCGCTGATACGAAGGCACAAAAAATTTTCCTGCAATTTCATTTACAAATTTTGTTTCGAGCTTGGACATAAAGTTACCTCAAAAATTTTTCAAGATTGAAGCCAGAGAAGTTGCCAGCGTTCCATTTGAGTTATCGCGTAGTTCATCAGCGACAGCGCGACTTCCGAATTTTCGCGGACTGTCTCAAGCAACACGTTGCGCGGGATTGTCATAAGCTCCGCCACCTCCGATAAAACTTCTGCGGAAAGCGTGAGCCGTTGCTTTTCCAAAAGGTAAGTCGGGTTGACGAAAGAATTTTTCCCGACAACGTCAATCGGATTGTACCAGCCGTCGCCGTCGTCGACGTTGCGAACGAGCTTGCCGCTTGCAACGAAAATAAATTTTTCTTTGAGCATGTCGCCCGAAATTCTGTCGCCTTCGTAATATTTGACAAGTTCCGCTTGATTTTCGAACAGCCCGATTGTTCCCTCGAAGCGTCCTTGAAGAATCGGCAGCTGTGACAGGAAGTCGCGAATTTTTTTGCGTTCGTCTTCGCGGGAAATCATTTCGATTTTTAATTGCGTATCGAAACGTTTTGCGAGGCGTGTAAAAAATTCGGGAGTCTTCGCGTTCCAATCGACGAGCATTTGTTTGAGGACGAGCAGATAAAGTTCGCAGAGTCTTTCGACGCCGAGCCGCTGAAATTTATTTTCGTCGTAAATGAAAGTCATCGAAAGTTCTTTTTCGGAATAGCGGAAGTAAACGCCGAGCTTCATGCCCTGCGCGTCCCAAGAGTTGCGGGAAATAATTTTTCCTTTCGGCGCGGCGGGCGTTTCGGTGTAGTTGAGTTCGCCGGATTGAAATTCCTTGAAGCTTAGGAAGTGGTCGAATAATTTTTTCCTGCGCCCCGCCAAATTTTCCAACGTTGTCCAATCGACGCAGCTGTAGGGTTGAGAGACGACAAGTTGACGGAATTGCTTGCGGACGATTTGTTCGACGGTTGATTTTGGTTCGCTGGTGAGGCGGACGGGAATTGCATTGAGCGAAAAATTTTCCGCCGATAAAATTTGGCAGAAGAGACAATCGCGCCGCTTGTTTTGGAGCTGCAACATGAAACCCCACGCGCTTTGCAAAATCGCCGTGAGCATGAGCCGATTTGATTGAGCACGCCCGCGCAGGTCGGATAAAATATCTACGGGGATTTTCGTGCGGAATATCTTTTGACGATACGCGCCCAAGGTTTCCTGCTCGTAAGGCAGCGCGTCGACCGGCGGTGCTTTGTCAAGAATTTTTTCCCAATACTCGCGAATTGCCTCTTGATTTTTCGGCAGCAAGTCGTCGGGAATTTTTTTCGGCTCGGATTCGGCGGGAAGTTCGAAAACTGTCGCGAAAAATTTTTCGGCGTCGAAGCTGTCGGAAATGACTTGGGCAAGCGTCACGAGCACGGCGAATTCTTCCTCGCCCGTCCTGTACACCGCGAACCGAATCAACAAATCGTGTCGCAAGTCGCAATCGCGGCGCATATCCGCCTCCAAAATTTTTCTGAACTCGTCATTGAGCTCGTCCGTGTCGACCAACATCAGATTGCGGAAAATAATTTCGGGCTTGACGGAGCTTTTCGGGCGAATGACTTTGACCGTGCGCGTGCCGACATTGCAGAAATTGGCGCGAAGATTTTCGTTGTCGTTGAGCAGACGATTGACGGCGATGCTGAATTTCATTGTGCCGATTGAGCCGTGAACTTTGTAGAGCGTCTGAACAAAGAAATGCGGCGATACAAAATTTCTTCCCGCGAAAAATTTTTTCTCCTGCGCGTTCAATTCGGTGACGGCTTCGAGATTGTTGGGGTTGTAGCCGCTTGAAGTCTGCCGCCCGTAAACGCTTTCCAAAACATTTTCTTCGTCGGGTGTAAGTAAAATTGTTTCCATAAAAATTTCTCCTGTGCAAATAAAAATTGTCGCGCCTATGATAACACATGCGCCGCGCATTTCCATATTGCTTTTCAAAAAAATTTTTGCTATCTTAACGAAAAAAATATAAGGGGCGATTCCTGTGACGAGAATTTTTTTGATTCGGCATGGTGAGACCGAATGGAACAAGCAAAACAAGCTGCAGGGCAATGCCGACATCCACCTTTCGCCCGAAGGTTTTCTTCAAGCAGCAAATTTGGTAAAACATCTGCCGTTCAGTCACGCCGACGCGATTTATTCGAGCGATTTGGTGCGCGCAATGGATACGGCGATAATCCTCGCGGAAAGATTTAATTTGACCGTAAAAATGATGCCCGAACTGCGCGAAATGAATTACGGCGACTGGGAAGGAAGATTTATCAGCGAATTGTTGGCGAGGTACCCCAAAGAGTTCGGAAAATTTTTCACTGACCCGGAAAGATGCCATCCTCCCAACGGCGAAACTTTCTTGGAATGTCAAGCCCGCGTTATGATTGGCATAAGGGACATTATCGCCAACCACGAAGATCAAAGCGTCATAGTCGTTTCACACGGCGCGGCAATTCGTCTGATGATCGGCGCGGCGTTGGATATGCCGATTCACAAAATTTGGGCGATAAGTCAATCCAACACGGCATTGAACGTCCTGCGCGTCGACGACGGAGAATTTACCGTCGAACTCGTCAACAGCACAACGCATCTTTATCACTTTTGAG
>CAMVAG010000131.1 GCA_947165405.1 uncultured Selenomonadales bacterium | reverse complement strand
TATTGAAAAACTTTTTCTTTGCTTGCCCAAAGAAAAAGTTACAAAAAGAAAGGGCCCCTCGCAGGGGCGTTAATGTCCGCTGAATTTGCCTGCGAATAATTTTGAGTTGGTGGCGTTCGCGGTATTTGCATCACGCAAATGCGCGAACGAGGAGCCGTCATCCGTGACGGCTCCTATTTTGGGAAGTGCAAAAGATAAATTCTTCGCGGAGGTCTGGACAGTTGACGCAAAAAAAAATACAATGCGATTAAACGTTGCTTTAAGGAGGACAGTCTTTGACGGACAAAGAAAATTTCGGAGAGACGTTGATAGTCACGGCGAACGGCGAACACATAAGAGCCAAGAGCGCGGGACAGCAACAATATCTTGACACGATGCGTCGGCATGTGGTGACATTGGCTATCGGCGCGGCGGGCACGGGCAAAACATTTTTGGCGGTGGCTCAAGCGGTTTATTATCTGCGCGTCAAAGAAGTTCGGAAAATAATTTTGACACGACCCGCAGTCGAGGCAGGAGAGCGACTGGGATTTTTACCGGGCGACATGCAAGAGAAAGTTGACCCGTATTTGAGACCGCTTTACGATGCCTTGAAAGAAATTTGCGGCTACGACCTCTATCAAAAATTTTTTAATCGCGGCGTGATAGAGATTGCACCTTTGGCATACATGCGCGGGCGGACATTGAGCGACGCATTTATAATCCTCGACGAGGCGCAGAACACGACTTCCAAGCAAATGAAAATGTTTTTGACGCGGCTGGGCTTCGGTTCGCGCATGGTGATAACGGGCGACTTGAGCCAAATAGATTTACCGCGCGGAGTGACGTCGGGATTGGTCGAGGCGGTTGAAGTCTTAAAGGAAGTCAAAGGCGTCGGGATAGCTGAATTGAGTTCGGCAGACGTGGTGAGGCACGAAGTTGTTTCGCGAATCGTCGAGGCTTATGAAAGATACGAGGCGAGGACATGAACACGATAATAAATTTTGAGCCGGAAGAATTGACGATAGAAGATTCTCTTTACGAAGAAATATTGCGAGCGGCTGAAGTCGTCGGGAAAACTTACGGCGTCGAGAGCGGCGAAGTGAGCATCACTTTGACGGACGATGAACACATTCAAAAGCTGAACAAAAAATTTCGCGGCAAAAACACTGCGACGGATGTTTTGTCGTTTGCGTTCAGAGAGAGTGATGAGCCGGAAATTTTTGGCGCGGAAATTGAAATCTTGGGCGACGTGATAATTTCTTTGGAACGTGCGAAAACTCAAGCGGCTGAATACGGTCATTCATTTCTGCGCGAAGTCATTTTCTTGGAAGTGCACGGGCTGCTGCATTTGTTGGGCTACGACCACATGAAAGAAGACGAGCGGCAGGAAATGGAATCGGAGCAACGATTTATCATGAAGAAGTTAGAAATTTTCAGGGAGTGATAATTTGTACATAATCGGCTTGACGGGCGGCATTGCTTGCGGCAAATCGTCGGTGGCGGGAACATTGAGCAGATGTTTCGGAGCGTGGACTCTTGACATAGATAAAGTTACGCGTTGGCTTTTGGAACCGGGCGGCGCGTTGTTTGAAATTTATGTTCGACACTTCGGGCGTTGCGTCGTCACGGAAGCAGGCGACTTGGACAGGCGACGAATCGGCGAAATAATTTTCAACGACCCTGCCGAGCGCGAGTGGATTAATTCCGTATCGCACCCTCTGCTTTTGAATTATGCGCGAGATTTTTTGATTGAGTGTTCGCAAATCGGAGCGGGGCTTGTCGTCTTGGAAGTGCCTTTGTTGTTCGAGGCGGGCTGGGAAAATTTATTCGACGAAATTTGGGCGGTCTACACGAAGCGGCAAATTCAAATCAAACGTTTGATGAGTCGAGACAACTTGACAAGACAGCAGGCAAAAAAAAGAATCGCCGCGCAGATGTCACGTGAGGATATTTGTTCGCGAGCCGATGTCGTGATTCGGAATGTGGGCAAGAATTTTGAAGTTCGGCAACAAATTTTTGCGGCAATGAGAGGAAGAATTTTTTAGCAGGAAAATCAGAGGATTAGGTTAATAGGGAAGTAGAAATTCTGTTCAGCTTTCAGCTTTCAGGATTTCAATTCCTAATTCCTCATTCCTAATTCCTAATTAAAATTGGAGGCGACGAGATTGGAGAAGAAATTCAAAACGGCGGCAGGCATCGGAGTGGCGGCTTTGGCGATAGTTGTGGCGGGCGGCGGCTACTACCATTTCCACATGAACAACGACACGCCCGACTTTGCGATAAAGACGATTCAAGAATCTCTCGAAGAACACGACACGAAATCTTTTTACCGCGCAGTCGATGTGACCGGCGTGCTTGATTCGGGCTACGACGGTTTTGTTGAAGGCTTGACTTCGCCGGAAAACACCATGACGCCCGACGCCAAAGACGCGATAAAAAATTTTATGCAAATGCTCCGCGCCCCCATGATTTTGAGCTTGAAGGCGGCGATTGATTCTTACATTGCGACAGGCGATTTGAAATCGGAAGAAAACGGCGGCGTGATTGAACTTTTGGAAAAGACCGGACTCAACGACGCCGAGATTCGCGACGTGAAAAACATTCAAGTAAACGACGCCAATCGTGACGAGGCTTTTGCCGACTTGATAATTTATCAGCCCGAACTTGAAAAAGAATTTCCGCTTCAATTCATTTTGGTTCGCGGCAAGGACAATCAGTGGCAAGTTTCCCGCGTACAAAATTTCCGCGAATACGTCGAGGCGATAGGTCAAGCGCGGCGCATTCAACTTGACGACTACTTGGCTAAGGCGGGCGAAATAAATTCCCGACACGATTCGACGGTTCGCGAGGCTGAACAAAAATACGGCATGATACTTGCAGTGGGCAACTTGGGCAACGACAAGACGCGCACCGAATTAAAAAATCTGATTAACGACGTGTTTAAGAAGGACTGGGAAGACCGCAAGCAGGAGCTTTTCTCTTTAAAGGTGCCCAAAGACGCCGAGCCGCTGCAAAATCTTTACATGCGCATTTGTGATTTGTCGATAGCCGCCTCGAAGGATTACGCCAAGTGGATGGACGACAACAACGCCGCGACGATTAAAGCTGCGGAAGAAAAAATTCATCAAGTGCAAACGCTCATGACGGAGGCCGCCACTCTTGCCAAACGCATGACGAGTTGAATAATCGGAAACAAAACTTGGCAACAGGTTAAGTGACAGCTTACAGGTTAGCGGCTTGAAAGTTTATTCGGAAAGTGATATTATTTGGCGCGGAAAATTTTTAAGAGGAGCTTTAGCGCAATGAAGCACGTTTTATCGGTCTACGTCGAAAATCAACCGGGCGTCCTCGTCCGCGTGGCGAGCATGTTCAGCCGCCGGGAGTTTAACATCGACAGCTTATCCGTCGGGATAACTCAATCGCCCGAATTTTCAAGGATAACGGTTGTCGTTCACGGTGACGGAAATTTAATCGACCAAATGATTAAACAGCTGGAGAAAATGCCCGTCGTGCAAGCGGTGCAACGTTTGGATTCGGCGACGGCTGTCACACGCGGCATGACAATGATAAAAGTTTCTGCCGACGACAGCACACGCCTCGACGTTTTGAAAATGGCGGAACTTTTTCGCGCTCACGTCGTCGACGTTCAACCGACAACTTTAATCTTTGAGATAACGGGCAACGACGAAAAAGTCACGGCGTTTACGAGGCTCCTCGCGCCTTACGGCATTTTGGAAGTCATCCGCACGGGGCTTATCGCCCTTGAGCGCGGTGAAAATACAATTAATAACTATCATCAAGTGAGGGAGTATTATGGCAAAAACTTATTATGACCAAGACGTTAATTGGGAAATCATGAACGGCAAAACCGTCGCGATTATCGGCTACGGCTCTCAAGGACACGCGCACGCACTCAACCTCAAAGAGAGCGGCGTCAATGTTGTCGTCGGGCTGTATGCCGGTTCGAAATCCAAAGCCGTCGCCGAAAGTCAGGGCTTGAAAGTTTTGACTGTCCCCGAAGCCGTCAAGGTCGCCGACATCACGATGATTCTTATCCCCGACGAAAAGCAGGCGGACGTTTACAAAAACGAAATCGCTCCGAACCTCAAACCCGGCTCTGCATTGGCATTCGCGCACGGTTTTAACATTCATTTCAAGCAAATCATTCCGGCTGCCGATATTGACGTTTTCATGGTCGCGCCGAAAGGTCCCGGTCATTTGGTTCGCAGGACTTTCGTTGAAGGCGGCGGCGTCCCCGACGTGTTCGCGGTTTATCAAGACGCAACGGGAAAATGCTTTGACATTGCCCTTGCCTATGCCAGAGGTATCGGCGGCACCCGCGCAGGCGTTTTGCAAACCACCTTCAAAGAAGAGACCGAGACCGACCTCTTCGGCGAACAATGCGTCCTCTGCGGCGGCGTCACCCATCTGATTCAAAACGGCTTTGAAGTTTTGGTCGCGGCGGGTTATCAGCCCGAAATCGCCTACTTCGAAACCTTCCACGAAATGAAACTTATCGTCGACCTCATGTACGAGGGCGGCATGGCGAAAATGCGCAAGTCTATCAGCGACACCGCCGAATACGGCGACTACACCACCGGCCCGAAGATTATCACGCCCGAAGTTCGCAAGGCAATGGAAAAAGCTCTTGCCGAAATTCAAGACGGCTCCTTTGCAAGAAATTGGCTCGTCGAAAACCGTGCGGCGGGCAGAGCAAACTTCCTCGCGCAACGCAGAATCCACGCCGAACATCAAATCGAAACTGTCGGCAAAAAACTGCGCGGCATGATGAGCTGGCTCAAAGACGGCTCCGACTTGTCGAAGGATTAAAAATTTTGCAAGCAAAATTTTAGCGGTTAGCGGTTAGTGATTAGCGGTTAGTGATTAGAATTTTTCTAACAGCTAACAGCTGACAGCTAATCGCTTTTGTTTTGCTCTCGGCTCCTTATTTTTAAAGTTGGTGAACTCGTGGCTGACGAAATTAAATGCGATAAAAAAACTCTGTCGGAAATTTTTGATTGGCGATACCGCATTCCCGATTATCAACGTCCATACGGTTGGGAAAACGAGCACGTTGAAACTCTTCTTGCCGACACCTTTGAGGCTTACAAAGAAAAATATACATCAAAATATTTTTTGGGCTCAATGGTTTTAAGGAAGATTGATGAAAGTGAATACGAAGTTCTTGACGGACAACAACGCTTGACGACGATTTTCCTTGTGCTTGCTGTTATCCGTGACCTTTCCGACGATAAAAAGCTTGCTGACAAATGTCGCGAAGCTGTTGTGCAACCGGAAGATATTTATGACGAAAAGCCGGAATGTTTGCGTATTGAATTTGATATTCGCGACGATGTGCGAGATTTCATCGATAAATACGTAAAAACTGATGGCTCCACACAAAAAATCGATGAACTGAAAGAACTCGCCAAAAATAAAACAGCGAATGTTTCTGTTCGCAATATGGCAGAGGCAATAATCACCACACAAAAATTTTTTCAGAAGAATCCCAATAAGCCGGGCGAATATTTTACTTATCTTTGGAAAAAGGTCGTTATTATTTGCATTTGGACGGAAGAATTTGACGATGCGTTTCAGGTGTTCACTGTGCTCAATAATCGCGGACTCAAACTCAGCAACAGCGACATTTTAAAGGCACTGAACCTGCGCGAAGTCAACAGGGCAG
>CAMVAG010000130.1 GCA_947165405.1 uncultured Selenomonadales bacterium | reverse complement strand
CCTCCTCATATTTCTTAAGCTTGCGACGATTTATCGCAAACAACAAAACAAATATCAACACAAAGAAAAATACCAGAGTCGACAGCGCGTAAATTTCGGGGTGAATGCCCAACTTCAACTGCGCGTAAATCGCCGTCGTCAAAGTGTCGACACCCGCGCCCTTCGTGAAGTGTGTGATTATGAAATCGTCAGCAGACATTGTGAACGCCAAAAGAAATCCCGCGAAGATACTCGGACGCAATTCGGGCAAGATGACGCTCGTAAACGCCTTGAAAGGGGTAGCTCCCAAATCCAACGCCGCCTCGTAAAAACTTTTGTCCAAAGCCATAAGCTGCGGCATTATGCACAGGATAACATACGGCACGTTGAAGACGATATGCGCCAACAAAATCGACACGTAGCCGAGCTTGAGACCCATGCCCATGAACAAAAGCATGAGCGATATTCCCGTCACGATGTCAGCGTTCAAAATCGGAATGTTCGTTATGCTTAAGAAGGTCGCCCGCCACTTGCGCGAAAGCTCTTTCATTGCCACGCAGGTTATCAAGCCCAAAAGAGTTGCAATGCCCGCCGATAATAATCCGATTGACAGCGTGTTGGAAAGTGCGTCGGCTATCCTCGTGTCGTTGAAAAGTTTCGTGTACCAATCGAGCGTGATGCCCGTCCAATGTCCGCGATAACGGCTTGCGTTGAAGGACTGCGCGATTAAAACGGCTATCGGCGCGTAGAGGAACAAAAATATCGTCGCGAGGTAAATTTTTTTGAGATAGTTCATCAAAAATCCTCCTCCTCGTGACTTGTATCAAATGCCGCAGTCAGCAACATGTTCAGCACGATAAAAACCATGAGAATCACGCTCAACGCGCAACCGACATGCCAATCGTATTGGAAAGTAAATTCCTGTTCGATTATGTTGCCGATTAAAAGCAACTTGCCGCCGCCGAGCAATGCACTGATTACAAAGGTCGTGAGCGCGGGAATAAAAACCATCGTGATTCCGCTGATTGCTCCGGGAATTGTCAGCGGCAAAATTATTTTCGTGAACGTCTGCCAAGAGTTCGCGCCCAAATCCCGCGCCGCCTCCAAAATTCTCTTGTCGATTTTCGTCAGGGAAATGTACAGCGGCAAAACCATGTAAGGCAAATAATTGTAGACCATGCCCAAGACGATTGCGCCCTCCGTGTTTATCATGTGCAGGTCGGGCAAGCTCAAGAGACGCATGAATTGATTGATTATGCCGTTGCCCTCAAGAATCGTTTGCCAAGCCATCGTCGACAAGAGCGAATTCATCCACAGCGGCAAGATAAACAGCAAAGAGATTATCGTCGAGTTGTCGCGCCGGCGTTCCGTCAAGATTAAGCACAGCGGGTAGGCAAGCAGCAAACAAATTACCGTGCTGATTAATGCCAAAGCGATTGAAAGTTCCAGTGCGTCGAGGTAGCCGCGCTCAAATATCAAGCCGACGTTCGCCAATGAAAAATTTCCGTCGTAATCCGTCACGCCGTACCAGACGATAAAAACCAGCGGAATAAAAATAAAAAGCCCCGCCCAAATTAAAAAAGGCGTCAGCAAAAAATTTCGCGTGTTAAGATTAAACATCTTGAGCAACCTCCTGTTCAATGCGTAATTCGTAATGCGTAATGCGCAATTAAAATCGTCATCATTACGCATTGCGCATTGCTAATTACTAATTGTCTTTCGCAACCTCCTCGTCTTCGGATTGCGGTTTGCTCATGATTTGAATATTTTCGGGTGCGACGTGCAAGCTTACCTCCTCGCCGACAATGCGTCCCGTCGTCGATTGAATCAGCCACTCGAAGCCGTCAGCCTCGACGTTTATATCATACGACATGCCCCAAAAAACCACGCGAGTCACGACGCCGTTAAAAGCACCTTCACTCGGCGCGGCAAGCTTAATGTCTTCGGGGCGAATCTGAACATCAACGGGACACTCTGCAGGAAAGCCCTCGTCGACGCAAGGATATTCTCTTCCGAAAATCCGAACGACCTTATCACGAACCATGACGCCGTCGATTATGTTGCTGTCGCCGATAAAATCCGCAACGAATGCATTTTCCGGCTCGTTGTAAACATTTTCGGGCGTGCCGACTTGCTGAATGTAACCTTGATTCATGACGACGACGCGGTCGCTCATCGACAGAGCCTCTTCTTGGTCGTGCGTCACGAAGATAAAAGTTATGCCGGTCTCCTTGTTGATTCGGACAAGTTCGCGGCGCATGTTCCGACGCAATTTTAAATCCAACGCGCTCAACGGCTCGTCAAGCAAAAGAACTTTCGGCTCATTGACGACGGCGCGGGCGATAGCAATTCTTTGTTGTTGCCCGCCGCTCAATTTTGTCACGTCGTGTTTTTCGTAGCCTTCGAGGTTTACAAGCTTGAGGGCGTATTTAATTTTGTCTTGAATGTAATTTGAAGACTTGCCCGCGATTTTCGGACCGAAGGCGATATTTTCCTCAACGTTCATGTGTGAAAAGAGAGAATACTTTTGAAAAACCGTGTTAATCGGTCTTCGATTCGGCGGAAGGCTTGTTATGTCTTTGCCGTCGAAAATCACGCGCCCCGTGTCCGGCGTTTCGAAGCCGCCGATAATTCGCAGCATTGTCGTCTTGCCGCAACCCGACGGACCCAACAGCGTAATGAATTCGCTTTCGCGTATCGACAAATCTATTTCGTCGAGCACGAGCAAATTTCCAAAAGACTTGGCAACGTTTTCCAAGCGTATCAGTTCCCTTTCCATCTCCCAGCAACCCTTCTGTCAATTAGGAATTGGGAATTGGGAATGGGGAATGAAAAAGTAATTCCCGGTTCCCGGTTCCTAAAAAAAATTTCGGCTATTATACAAAAAAGAGGCGTCTCAATCAAGAAACGCCGTCAAAAAATTTTAAGCCCTTCGCAAAAGTCGAAGGCACATGCTCAACGCGATTAAAAGTATTGTCGTCATGAAAAGCGCGACGCCGCTCCAATCAAACGCGGTTAAAAATTTTCCGCCCGCCGAGCCGATAACACTTGCACCGACGTAGTAAACGAACATGTAGCCCGCCGAGAGCCGAGCTTTATCGGAATCGTCGAGCTTGCCGACCCAAGACGCCGCCGAGCTGTGTGCTCCGAAGAAACCGTAAGTCACGAGCCCGACGCCCGAAAGTTTTATCGCAAGAAGATTCGAGCAGGTCAAGCCGACGCCCGCGAACATAAAAACGATTGACGCGAGCAAAATTTTTCCGTTGCCGAATTTGTCTGCGAGCCGACCCATCATCGTCGACGAGGCTGTTCCGAACAAGAACAGGAAATATATCAAGCCGATTTGCGTTTGCGAGAGGTTGTGAGGCGGCGCGAGCAACACGTAGCTGATAAAATTGTAAGTGCAGACGAACACGCCCATGACTGCCGCCGCGACGACGTAGAGGCTCATCAAATTTGCGTTGCGAAAAAGTTTTGCGAAGTCTCCGAGCCGCGTGCCGTCAAAAATTTTTTCGACGCGGTGTTGAGGTTTGGGCAACGTGAATAAAAATGCAACGCCCATTAAAAAATAAATCGCGCCCAAAATTCCCAAAGCGATTCGCCAATTTAATACGTCCGTCAAAAAACTCAAGAGGATTCTTCCGACAAGCCCGCCGACCGAAGTGCCCGCAATATAAATTCCCGTGACCGCTCCGATAATTTTTGAATCAAATTCCTCGTTGATATAGGCGACCGCCATTGCCGGGAAACCCGCCAACAATATTCCTTGAACGAAACGCAACGCAAGTATCAAGCCGAAATTTTCGCTGACCGAAATTAAAATCGCCAACAACGAGGCGGCGACCAAAGCAATCGTCATGATTATTTTTCGCGGCAAAATTTTTGCGAACAAGGCGATTAAAATCATCGAACACGCCATGCCCGCCGTCCCGAACGACACCGCCAAACTTGCCGTTGCCGGTTCAAGCCCGAAAGTTTTCGTGAAGACCGGGATTATCGGTTGAACGCAATACTCCGCTCCGAACGTGACCAAACCTCCCAAAAACAGTGCGGCATTTGCGACGAAAAAATTTTTTTGAGCCTTTGCGGATTTTCTTTTCCAGTTCAAGTCAAAAGCTCTGAAACTCTCGTGTCGGGATTTTTCATTGCGATTAAAATTTCATTCATCATTTCGGCGAAGCGGCGCATTTCGTCTTCAGAGTAGCGGCTTGCGTCATAATCCAAGGACAAGTCATAAGAGTCCTCGTCGTTCGCTTCAACCTCAATGTCAAGCGCGTTTTCGACGGCGGAAATTTCATTGGGCGGCAGGTAAACGGCTTTAGCTACCATACCATTCAATGCCACACCGGTGTGAAGGTCTTTCTGGAAGATAAAGCTCACGCAATCATCTTCAAGCCCGCTGTTGTAAACCCAATCCAAACTTTTGCGGTAAGTCATGGAGGTTTTCGTTTGCTCGGATAATTTGCTTAAGAATTCGCCGGTCGAAATGTCTTCGTGAAAATCCCAAGCGCAAGGAATTTGCTCCAACATCAAACCCATCAAGCGGCGTTCGCGCATGTTCATTCGCCCGTTGTGTATCCAGCTCATGATAGATTCTTTCGAGCCGGTAATCTTCGCCAACGCCAACATTGCCGCGCCCATGAAGTAATTGTTTTCGTCTGTGCGGGTGTCCGTGAAAAATTTTTTCGGAATATTTTTAAGCATGCATTCAAATTTGCCCTGCGTCCATGCCGGCACGCCTTCAACTTCAATGGGCGGCAAATGTTTTTTCTTGTCGAAAGCCGACAACATTTTTTTCCAGTAGTCGTGACCTTCGGAAAGATCTTCGGGCGGAGTATTCGCTTCTTCTTCGACGTATTCGGCATAACTCAACGCCTTGCGCGAATTTTTCAGCCCGCGATATTCTTTGTCGATTTCACGACCAAAAAGAATCGAGGCTGCCACGCCGTCCATTACCGCGTGATAAAAATCGACGTGAAAATAATTCGCGGAGGGCGTCTTGAAAATATAAGCTCGGTAAAGCGGCTTGCCTATCAAGTCGTAAGGCTCGATTAAATATTTTTGTATCGTCTCAAATTCTTCGTCTGTCCATTCCTCGATTACAACGGGCATTATATCGCCGTCGAAAGTTTGACAAAGGTCGCTCGTTTCGGGGTGAACAGCCAATCTGCAACGAAAGATGTCGTGCCTTTTTAAAACTTCGTTAATCGCCTCTGCCAAACGTTGAAGGTCTAATTCCGGCGGAAGTTCGAACAGCCCGCCGATATTCATCATCGTCGATTTTGCCTTGTTGAAGTGCGTATCGATTAACCAACGCTGAATCGGGCGCAACGGATAATATTTCATGAAGTGTCCTCCTTATGAGATTTAAGCTTTTAAATATCAACCGAGAATTTCGGAAAATTTTTTGTTCATATCGCGCATATCAAGCAAAATTTTATTCATCGTCGCGGCAAAATTATGCATGTCGATTTCGGAATAGCGGCTTGCGTCAAAGTTGAGATTCAATTTGTATTTGCCGGTCTCCGTCGCGCAAACTTCTATATCGAGCGCATTTTCCGCCGCAGAAATTTCATTGGGCGGCAGGTAAATCGGCAAGGCAAGCGTGTCCGCCAAAACAATGTTATCGTAAAGATTTTTTTGGAAAATGAAAGTCACCAAATCGCCTTCAATGCCCGAATCGTAAATCGTGCCGAGACTTTTGCGATACTTCATGCCGATTCGAGTTTGACCATTGAGACGATTTAAAAATTCGCCGATTGAAATGTTTTCGCGAAAATCCCAAGCGCAAGGAATTTGTTCCAACATCAAACCCATCAAGCGGCGTTCGGGCATTGTCATTCGTCCGTTGTGAG
>CAMVAG010000129.1 GCA_947165405.1 uncultured Selenomonadales bacterium | reverse complement strand
CCGCGTCGTCGACGACTAAAACTCGTACTGCCATAATCCATCTCTCCCGTTTAAAGATTTAATCACAATTTCAACATTAACCTTTAGGCATTTGATTATAACCGATAATTTGACAATCGGCAAGACTTACAAGCAAGTTTATCATTTGAGGTGAGCGGCGCGCTCGGCGGGCGTGGCGATTTCCGTTATTCTGACTCCGAAATTTTCATCGATAACGACGACTTCGCCTTTCGCCAAGAAATGTCCGTTCACTTGAATTTCGACGGGCTCTCCCGCCAATTTATCCAACTCAACTATCGAGCCTGTTGCCAAGTCAAGAATTTCTTTGATTGTCTTTTTTGTTCGTCCGAGTTCGACCGTCACTTGCAACGGCACATCCAAAATCAATCCGATATTTGCCTCGTTGATTTGCACGGGCTCTGTTGAAAGGGGCGTGAACTGCGCGGGCGAGACAGGCATGTTTGTTACGACGTTAGGCTGCATTTGATTTCCCCCATATCCGTAACCTTGCGGCGGAGCGTATCCTTGCTGAGGCGGAGGCGGCGGATAATAATTTTGTTGTTGTTGCGTCTGCGGAGGAGGCGGAGGATAATTTTGTTGTGCAGGTTGAGGAGTCGGTGTCGGTTGAGGTTGAGGCGGAGGAGGTGTTTGTTGTTGTTTTTGAGGCGGCGGAGGTGTTGGTGTCGGTTCGGGAGCAGGTTCTTCGCCGCCGCCCATCAAAGACTCAACCATATCTTTGGCAACCTTGAGCGTGAGAATTTGCATTATCTCACTGTCGATTAAGCCGTCAACTTCCATGCGAAAAGAAGCGCGAACCATCGGGTCGGTGTTGTTGATAATATCGCTTGCAAGATCTTCTTTGCCGAAATCGACAAGATTAACCTTCGGCGGCGAAATATCAATTTTCTTGTTGAACATGGTCGACAAGCTCGTTGCAACCGCGCCCATCATTTGATTCATTGCCTCGCCGACCGCGCTCATGTGGATTTCGTTAAGTTCGGGGTCGGGATTTGTTCCGTCGCCGCCCATCATTAAATCGGCGATAACCGCAGCGTCCGTCGCTTGAATTGCAAAGACGTTGTTGCCGTCAATGCCGACGGTGTAAGCAACTTCGACGACGATATACGGCAAGGGATAATGTTGCTGAATTACGTTCATCGGCGCAACAGAAACATTGGGCGTCGTGATACTTACTTTGTGACCGAGCAACGTGGATAACGTCGTTGCCGCAGAGCCCATTGAAATGTTTCCGATTTCGCCGAGTGCATCTTTTTCTATCGGGGACAAGAGGTCGTCGGTATTGTCGCCGCCGGAAAACGAATCGTCGCCCGAAGAATTATCATTTGAATCACCGCCGGCTCCCGCCAACAGTGCGTCAATTTCAGCTTGAGACAAATCACTCATCATCAGCCGCATCCTCTCCTTTTTTTACGACTTGAGTTATTTGCACCGCCAGCTTCTTGCCGAAAGTGCCGGGTCTGCAGAGAAATTTCGCATTTGTGCCAATCATGCAGGGGAAATCTTCTTTAACTTTTGTATTGAGCTGAAGCACGTCGCCGAAGCCCAGTGTCAGGAATTCGCGAATCGTAATTTGCACGCGCCCGACTTCCACGACGAACGGAACTTGCGTTTTGTTGAGTTGCTTGCGAATGATTTCCGCATGAACTCCGCTTTCGTCTTTGGAGGCGGAGGCGGCAACCCAAAAAGTCGTCGTCAACTTTGACATAACCGGCTCAAGCACGAGGTACGGTATGCAGATATTCATGAGGCCTTCCACTTCGCCGAGCTTGGTGTTCATCGTTACGACAACAACCATATCATTCGGCGGGACAATCTGCGTGAATTGCGGATTGGATTCCGTTGCCTCAAGCACGGGGTTCATCGGTGTGACGTTCGACCAAGATTCTTTGAAACGTTCCATTGCCGAATTGACAAAACGACGCATGACCGCATCTTCGATTTCCGTGAGGACGCGGGTTTTGATTGCCGTTGTTCCGTCGCCGCCGAAGACTCTGTCAAGATAGGCAAAAGCAATTTCACTGCTCAATTCAAAAATTATGTTGCCTTTGAGAGGCGGAACACCCAGTATCGTTATCACGCTCGGATTAATCAGCGATTGAACAAATTCTTGATAAGTGGATTGTTCGACAGAGGCAACATCGACATTGACAAGCGTGCGCAAATGTGAACTCATGTAAGTATTCAACATTCGCGCAAAACTTTCGTGAAGCATGTAGAGCGTGCGAATCTGGTCTTTGGAAAATTTATCGGGTCGCTTGAAGTCGTAAACCTTGACTTTTCGGGTAGTCTCTTCGCGCTTGAGTTCCTCCAAGTCGGTTGATTCGTCGTTGGCGGCGGCAAGCAAGGCGTCTATCTGCTCTTGTGTCAATACATCAACAGACAAGGTCTTACCTCCTTAATCATTGCAAGAGGAAACTCGTAATATAAACGTCATAGACGGAACCTCCGCCGAGCGCGGCGTTGAGTGCGTCCTTGAGTTGCTTTTTAAATTCGTCTTGTTTATCGGCGTTGAAGTCTTCGAGGGAGGTCGAGCGCAAGAATTGAGTTGCAACATCATTGGCTTTGACTTCGGCGTCGGGTTGAAGGCTGCGCGTCTCCTCGTTTATGACAGATTTTTTACCGGGATTGAATTCGGCGATAATGCTTGCCTTGAGATATTTGCCGCTGCGAGGTCCGCCGACATTAACGAGGATGCCTTCTTTCGGGTCGCCCAGCTTAACAAAAATTCCTGCGTCATGATAGCGCGGTCCGGAATCTTCTTCTTCCGAACCGCTTGGAACATCGCTCATGACTTTTGTCACGACGAAAAGCGAAATGCCCGCCGCCAGTGCCAAGCCGACTATCACAAAGACGACGATTAAAATTACATTCTTATTCTTCTTGATAAAAGAAGGAGCGGGAGGAGGCGGAGCAGCTGTTGTCTCTACATCCTTTTCTTCATCCGGCATATCTTTTCCCCTCCACGATTAAAATTGTCTCAAAGCGCGGCGATATTTCATCACACGGCGCACAACCTCATCGGCCGCTTCTTCGACGATAAGTTTTTTCTCGTTGACAAGTGTGATTACAGTGTCGGGCGTAGACTCGATTGTTTGAATGAGTTCGGCATTGAGGATAAATTCCCCGCGCTTCTTCGCGTCCGAATTAAATCTCGTTAGCTTAATCATGAATTGACCTCCTGTATCAGTGCGTTTCGCAAAATCTTCGCCGCAAATTTTCAAAACCCTTTAAACATAAAATCAAAAATTTTCGCAGGAACATTTTACACCGCGAAGGCACTTTGTCAATAACGCCGCTTGATAAAAGCCGCCGCCTGTTATAAAATCGAAAAAATTTTTGGTGGTGAATCATGTTGGAGCAAAATTTTTATTTGAAGCGGTTGCTTGAGCTGAAAAATAATTTTTCCGTCAAAATAATTTCAGGCGTGCGCGGCGTCGGCAAGACGACTCTCTTAAAGGCGTTCGCAGAAAATTTGCGTTCGGAGGGCGTGGCTGAAGAGGAAATAATTTTCCTCGACTGCGCGACTGATGAACGCTTCAAAAATTTTCAAACGCTTTATGAATTTGTCGAGACACGGACGCTTGAGGCGGAAAGATTTTTTTTGCTGATTGACGAGGCTGACAGCGTCGACGAGAGCGAAAAAGCGATTAATGCTCTGTTCGTCGGCGCGCCCGCTGAAATTTATGTGACGGCTTCAAGTGAAATGTTCATCGAAAAAATTTCCGCGCTCCTTCCCGATAACTGCGACGTGTTAAAAATTTATCCGTTGTCTTTCACCGAATACACCAAAAATTTTTCAGAGGCGGAGGCTCTGTCGAATTATCTTCACTTTGGAGGAATGCCCGGCACGCTCGGCGCGAACAAAAATTTTTTGTCTAAACTTCTGCGCGGCATGACTTACGAAATAATGTTTGACTTCGTCGGGAAAAATTCTTTGAGGCAGGCCGGACTTTTTCACACGCTTATGAAAATCCTCGCGCAAAATGTTTGCGGGACGATAAGTTTGATTGAGTTGATTGACCGCTTGAATTGCAAAGCCGTCACGCTCAAAAGCTACTTGAATTGCAGTGCGGGTCTCTTCCAAAGAATTCCGCGCTTCGACATAAAGGAGGCGGAATTTATAAAAGGCGGCGAAAAAATTTATTGCATTGACAACGGCTTGCTCTGCGCGCTTGCCGAAGTCGACGAAAAATTTTTGCCGGAGAACGCGGTTTATGTCGAACTTTTGCGGCGCGGCTTTTCCGTGAGCAACGGCAAATTCGGTGTGATGAATATAAATTTTGTGGCGAAGCGCGGCGACGAAAAAATTTTTATCCAAGTGTTGCCGCCCGACAATTCAATTTCCGTCCGAAAAATCACGCGCCCTTTGAGAGCCCTGCCCGCCGACGCCGAGAAAATTTTAATCACGCCGAACCCCGAAAAAAATTTCGGCGGTATAAAAAATATTACCCTGCACGATTTCCTGTTGAACGTCTGAAAAAAAATTTTAGTTGCTTGCAGGATTTTATAAACAAAGATAGAAAGATTTTAAACCCGATAAAGATGTGTTAAAGTTTTTTTTCAGATTTTCAGAGAAAGGAGGTCGGAGGATAGAGGTAACTTTAATTCGCTGACGCTCGCATAAAAAAATTTAAAGAAACTGTGGAAAAAATCTTTCGCGGTGTTATAATTGCGGGCATGAAATTTTGATTTGTATTTAAAGTCGGAGGTGTCCTTTCATGGCTGAACGTGAAATCAAATATCGCGGCTTAAAAACTTTTCAAATATTCAGCGGCGAAATGAAAAGCGTTTGGATTTACGGTTTTTATCTTAAGCGCGGAACATACGGCGACCCCGGTCCGCAAGCGCATATCTTCGTTTATGAAAACGGCTACGAAGGCTATCGCGTGGAAGCAAAGACAATCGGGCAATTTACGGGGCTCGTCGACAGCACAGGCAAAGAAATTTACGAAGACGACATTATCTCTCCCGAAGACGGGCGAATCGGTCTCGTGGAATTTCATAACGGAAGTTTCGTTGTAAACTACGGCAATAACAATCGGCAAGCTCTCTACGACGTGCAAAATTGGAAGATGACGATTTTGGGCAACCGCTTTGAAAATCCCGAACTTTTGATAAGCGTCACTCCACCAAAAAAAAACGAGTCAAACGTTCAAGATCTCGAAGCGTTGAAAGTTGAGGCGGAACTCCTCACAAGGAAGTGATTTAATTGCTCAAAAAAATTTCAACTGCTCTGCTGATAAGTTTCCTCGTGATAAGCGGCGCAACTCAAGCTTACGCTTACGACTTGCCGAAACTTAAACCGGATAAAAAAATTTCCAAATCGGTCGAGCAGAAAAAAGGTCCGATACTCAAAAGCGATTGGAAAGGCGCGGAACTCTTCGAACAAACAATAAGAGCACGCTTGGCAACGGGCAAGCCTCTTGCATACAACGACCCTGCACGAGTACCGACGGATCCAAATTATGTGTTCATCGCCTTTTACAACGACGCGCCGTATTTCTTGGATAAGTATTCAATCAAAGTCAAAGCAAATTCAGAGAGCACGAAAGTCTGGGAGCAAAAAATTTTCCCGATAAGCAAAAATTATTCGCCGAAAAACGCGAAAGCAACCGCTCAAAAGTTTTGCCTCACAGATGGAAAGTTTTTTAATTCGACCAAAGCCAAAGACGCTTTGTCGGAAATCGCGAACGAAGAGGACAGAATCTTTTTAGAGGAATGTTTCAAAATCGGCTACTACTTTGCCTTTGGAGAAGAGGCGCAAGGAAATTAATTTCAAACAAAAAAAGTCGTCGGCAGAAATGTCGGCGATTTTTTTTGCAAGAATAAATTTATCCGCAGCGGGAAG
>CAMVAG010000128.1 GCA_947165405.1 uncultured Selenomonadales bacterium | reverse complement strand
GCAAAGAAAAAGTAGATTCTAAAAATAAAACTTAACAATTAACTCAATCGAAGTGAAAAATTTCCGCAGTGACCGGTTGTCTTTGAGCCCTTTTGCTTAACAAACGAAAGGGCAATTCCGCCCAAATGATAGCAAAAAACTTTTCCGCGTGCAAAAATTTTTTTCGCGTCTTGAATATCTGAAATTATTCTGGTAAGATAAGCGCAATCAATCTTGAACAGCGGAGGGGAAATTTATGGCGAGGGTTTGGGCGCGAGCACCGTCTCACACAAAAAAATTTTAATTTGCAAAGGACGATACCGTCTGCTATAATCGGCGGCGTCAAAATTTAAGGAGAGTTGCATAATGATAAAATTGGAAAAGAAACAAATTAAGCTCGTCAGCATTTTAATCGCAGTGATTTTTATCGGCTCGGTGGTAGCGATTGCTTTGACACAAACCGGAAATATCGCAACGGCGGCAAGTTCCTCAAGCGTCGGGACGATAGACTATCAGCAAGCGATGTCTTCACACCCCGATGTACAAAATCTTCAAGGGCAAATGGAAACGGCGATTAACGATGTCAAAAAAGAATTCGACGAAAAATCTGCCGGCATGAACGACCAAGAGAAGGCGGATTATTATCGTCAATGCCAAGAGCGGCTCGCGCAGAAGCAACAGGAATTGCTCGACCCGATTAAAAATTCAGTCGACGCCGCGATTAAAAAGGTCGCCGACAAAAGAGGCTTGGCTGTTGTTATCGACAAGATGGCTGTCATTTACGGCGGGCAAGACATAACGGCGGAAGTCATTTCGGAACTCGGCAAGAAATAATCAGCGGTTAGTGGTTAGTGGTTAGTGGTTAGGGTGGTTAGCTTTATCTAATCACTAATCACTAATCACTAATCACTTTTTTTTAGGGAGGCGGACGGTGAACTACAAAGTTGTGGCGGCGGCGATGTTGGCATTAATCGGCGGCGGACTCTACTTTTACGGCTCGCCTGCTCCTCCTGCCGAACCCGTCGAAAAAATCGAAAAGCCTGCTTCAAAAGAATCGCAGGGCTTCGGGATAATCGACATAGAAAAAATCCAAGCCAATCACCCCGACGGCGAATATCTGAACGAATTGCGGGCGCGGGAATTGCGTTTGCGCCTCGAACTCAACGAGGCAATGAAGATCGTCGAATTGCCGAAGATTCCTCCGCCCGACCCGAACAAAGAAGTTTTCGACGAGGCAGCTTGGCAAAAAAATGCGCAGATTGTCGTAAGTCAACTTGCCGAACTTGAAAGTCGCAAGAAAGCGGCGGCGGAAAAATATCGCAAAGAATCCGAGCCGCACTACTTTGAAGAGCGCGACAAAATTAATGACAAATACCTCAACGAGCACCTGAACATCCAGCTGAAACTTCGCAACGCCGATGTGTTGTTGTTGCCGCCGGAAAGAATCAACGAGCTGCAGAAAAGACTTGATGAAATTGAATTCGCACGCAACGGCGAGCAAATGGAATTGCTTGAAAAGTGGAAGGCGGAAATTGTAAAATTCGCGGAAGATTCGGTGGCCGAAGACGAGGCGCGGCTCAAGGCAGAAGCAGAAAGATTGAAAGCAGAAGTCGAGGCTCAAACGCGGCAAAAAGAATCTGACGTCACCGAGCGAAATCAAAAGCTCATGGAAGATTCACTGCGCGAAATGGAAGACAGGCAAATCAGGCGGCGCGAACTTTTAACCGAACTCAACGAGGTCGGCAGAGAACGAGCCGAGCTTGAGAAAAAAATTTTGGATTCGATTGTCGACAAGGCAACGATGTTGGCGGCAGTCTATCGTTTGGAAACGGTTTTGGTCAAGCGCAACCCCGATGACGCCGATAAAATTTTGCCGCGACATATCGAGTGGAATTTTGAACTCAAGCCGCCCGAAAGAGTCGGTGCCGTGATAATTCCCGGCAAGGAGGCTCGTGACTTGACAAACGACTTGATTAAGGAAATGAATCGACTTTGACAGGAGTGATTTATAAATGAACTTTGCAAAAAAATTGGCGGCGGTCGCGCTTTTGGCGTCGTCATTGTTGATAGCGGGTTGCGGCGCGGGACAAATCGCCTCCGTCGACGTGGAAAAAATCATGGCGGAGGCTCCGCGTGTGAAAAAATTAATGGAAGAAGCTCAAAGCAAAGTCACTGCCGAGCAACAAAAATTTGAACAGGAAAACGCCGGCAAAGAGTTGAGCGACGAAGAGGCTTTAAAAGTTCAGATGGATTTTCAGCGCAAGTTGGAGAGCATAAATCAAGCTTACGCCACGCAGATTAAAAGCCGCATGGATGTTGTGATTGAGGAAATTTCACGCGAAAAAAATATCGACGTGGTTGTTAACAATTCCGAAGACCAGAAAATTCTCTTCAAAGGCGGCATTGACATAACCAACGACGTTATCAAGAAAATGCAATGAGCGGGCGATTCAAATGGAAAAAAATTTACAAGAGATAGCCGGGCTGATTGACGGCTCACTTGCGGGCGACGGCGCAATAAAAATCAGCGGGCTGTCGAATATCAAAATGGCGCGAGCGGGCGATTTAATCTTTGCAGTGCCGCCGCACCTCGACGAGGCAAAAATTTCTGCGGCGTCTGCAGTTTTGATTCCGCTTGACACGCAAGACTTCCCGAAACCCGCAATCAAAGTCAAAGACCCGCGAGCCGCCTTTGCAACATTGCTTGAAATGTTCATGCCGAAAATAAAAATTCCAATCGGCATAAGTCCCGAAGCTCATATCGGCAAGGACGTAAAAATTTCTGACGGCGTAACGATTATGCCCTTTGCGGTTGTCGACGACGGCGCGGAAATTCAACGCGGCGCGATAATTTATCCGCATGTCTATATAGGGCAACACGCCTCAATCGGCGAGGACACAATCATTTATTCAAGCGCGACTGTCCGCGAATTTTGCAAAGTCGGTTCTCGTTGCGTGATTCACAGCTCGGCGGTTATCGGCTCGGACGGCTTCGGCTTCACGACTTCAAACGGCATTCATACCAAAGTTCCGCAGGTCGGCAACGTGATTATCGAGGACGATGTGGAAATCGGCGCGCATGTCGGCATTGACCGGGCGGCTATGGGCTCGACGATTATCGGGCACGGCACGAAGATTGATAATCTCGTTCACATTGCTCACAACTGCAAAATCGGCGCGAACTGTTTAATCGTTGCGCAAACGGGAATCAGCGGCTCGACGACGGTCGGCGACAATGTGACTTTCGGCGGGCAAGTCGGGACGGTCGGGCATATTCATATCGGCGGCAATTCGGTTTACGCGGCGCGTTCGGGCATCTCAAAAAGTATGCCGGAAGGATTTTTCGGCAGCGGCTTCCCGATTCAATCTCACAGCGATTGGCTCCGTCAACAAGCGGCGTTGAGGAAAATTCCCGAACTCATTGAAAAAGTTCGTCGCCTTGAAAGCGAATTGGAAAATCTAAAACAGTCTTAACTAAACCTTAATGAAAAAATAATTTTCTTTGATTAAAATGTAAGAAAATTATTTTCAAAGGAGGTTGACTGCCATGAAGAAATTTTTGATTGCAGCTGCGGCGACTCTGATTATCTTCGGCGGGCAAGTCGAGGCGGCTCCCGCTGACGATTTAAACGCGGAAATTGAAACGCAAGACATGGGCACGAGTAAATGGGCGAATTTCAGAGACAAGTACATTCTCGGTCGCGAAACCGAAAACGAACGCCGCGACCGCAAAGATTGGGAACGTCGGCACAGAAATTATCCTCCTCCGCCGCATTATCGCGACGGGCATCGTTATTATCCTCCGCCTTCGCCTCCGCCGCCTCCGCCGCATTATCGTGACGGGCGTCCTCATTATCCTCCTCCGCCGCCGCCGGGTCCTCCTCCGCGCTATCGTTAAGACTTTCAAACGAAATAAAAATCCCTTCGTCACAGGCGAGGGGATTTTTTGCAGGAAAAATTTTTCGGCGAAAGAATAAATGACGGTGGAGGTTGATAAAAATGCGTGTCTTGCTTGTAACTTGGTCTGACCAACTTTTTGAAAAGCTGTCGGTTTTAAATCCTGAATTGGAATACTGCGCGATTGTCGTTGATGAAGTCGAGCCCGCAAAAAAAATTTTGGAGCGCGTCGGTTTGCCGCAGGATTTGCTTTATCCGATGGCTGAACTCAAGAATTGTGTCAAAAAAATTAATTACGATTATCTGCTTCATGTGCAAGATTATTTTTATAACGGAAAAATTATGTTGGAGCTTCCGAAATACGGAGTGCCCAATAATAAAGTCATAAGTTTTGGCGCTCTGACAATCGAACAGAATTTCAAAACGGAACAGACCTTGAGATACTTTAAAGAACATGTGTCGGAATTTGAAATGTTCGCCACAGGCATAAGCGAAGCTTTTTCGGGAATAGACGTTACACAATTTAAACGCCCGCTTTTCAATTTTGCAAAGCCCAGTCAAGATTTATACTATGACTTCCAAATTGCAAAATATGCCGTTCTATGTGGGGGGGGCATAGCAAGCTTCGTTATGCGCTCATCGGTCTCGCGCCCTATTCTTTCCATTACGATCTTTCGCAAGTTTTTCTTTACAGATGTTTGTTTTTGCCTTACGTCATTGCTCTTAATGATCTGCATAATTTCTTCATGCCCGTCGATCAATACAAAAAATTTTTGCGCGAAGAATATTTGACGCAGAGATTTCCGCTGAATTATTTCAATGCAAAAATGCCTTACGGCGGCGCAATAAAAAAAGTCATGGATCAAAAAGCCATCGAAAAAAAAACCAACACTTGGGAAAAAAAATTTTATCCCAAAACTCGCGATGAGAACGTAAAAATTTTGGACGATTACTTGACGTTGTGTGAGAAGAATAATATTTGTCCGATAATGTTTAAGACACCCGTGACAGAAAAATTTATGGAAAATTTCAATCCGCAACTTTCGGACGAATTTAATTCTCTCATTGAACAAGTCCTGCAAAAGCATCCTAATGCGTACTTTATTGACGGTTGGAAATTAAACTTGGCGTCCTATGAAAATTTTTATGACCACGAGCATTTGAACATTTACGGCGCGGCAAAATTCAGCGCGTTTCTGAATGACTTTATCGAGAACCTTGAAAAAAAATAACGGCGTACGTAATAAAAAAAAATCCCTTCGTCACAGGCGAGGGGATTTTTTTAATCAGTAATCGGTGACAGAGAGATTAAATTTTTATTTTTTTGTCCAGCCGAATTCTTCAAAGCTTTGTCGCCAAGCAATTCGTTCGTAAAAATCTTTCATGGTCTTTTGCGCCGTGTTGAAAATCGGAACACGCTCCAGCGCGAAAAAATTACTGCCCTTGTCAACGACGCCGTATTTAATCGTGAACGCGCCTTTGTAGCCCAAATCCTGCGCAATGCCCGCGATATGCAAGTTGTAAGTGCCGGTCGGGTAGGCGAGGAACTCAACGGGATGACCTAAATTTTCTTCAAGGACATTTTTTGAATTGAGCAGTTCGAGGCGGATTTCGTCGTCGGGCAATTCCTCAAGCTTGGGATGTGTCAGCGTGTGTGATTCAATCGTCACGCCGCCGGCTTCCATCTCCTTGAGCTGCTCCCAAGTCATGTAGCCGGGATAAACGCTCGTGAACGCCGGAATAATAAAAATCGTCGCGTGCAAGCCGTACTTCTTTAGAATCGGGAAGGCGTTCGTGTAGTTGTCGAGGTAGCCGTCGTCGAAGGTAATCAGCACGGGCTTGGGCGGCAATTCAATATCGCCGTTGAGTCCGCCGTAAAGTTCGTCGGGCGTTATCGTGACACAACCGCTGTCGACGAGGAATTTCATTTGCGTTTCGAAGTCGTTGACGTGAACGGCAAGCGGATTATTCGTGTCGGCGATTTGATGATAATTGAGCACGAGGATTTTCGGTCCGTCGGCTATCGCAGAAATTTCGTCGAGGTTCTGTGCCTGCGAGTGATAAAAGCCGAGCCCGAAAATAATCAAGGCGATTAAAAAAATTTTTTTCATTCC
>CAMVAG010000127.1 GCA_947165405.1 uncultured Selenomonadales bacterium | reverse complement strand
CCTTGCCGCAAATTTTTTTGAGCCGCAAATTTTTGACAAGGGAATAATTTTTTTAATCGCGCTTGAAGAGGTCGCGTGTGTAAACTTTTTCTTTAACGTCGTCAAGCGCGCTGTCGTAGCGATTGGCGATAATGCATTTGCTCAAGCGTTTGAACTCGGCAACGTCATTTACGACGCGGCTTCCGAAAAAAGTTGAGCCGTCAGGCAACGAAGGTTCGTAGACGATAACGGTCGCGCCCTTAGCTTTGATTCGTTTCATGATGCCTTGAATCGATGATTGGCGGAAGTTGTCGGAGCCGGTCTTCATTGCCAAACGCCACACGCCGATTATGACTTCGCCCTCGCGGTCGGCTGAAAAATTTTCGTTTTCCGTGTAAGCGTTCGAAATTTCCAAAACTCTTTCGGCGATAAAATCTTTTCGGGTGCGGTTGCTGTTGACGATTGCCTCAATCAAATTTTCCGGCACGTCTTGATAATTCGCCAAGAGCTGCTTTGTGTCTTTGGGCAAGCAGTAGCCTCCGTAGCCGAACGAAGGATTGTTGTATTGGTCGCCGATACGCGGGTCGCAACAAACACCGCGAATAATATCTTGCGTGTTGAGCCCTTTGACTTCGGCGTAGGTGTCCAGCTCGTTGAAGTAGGCGACGCGCAAGGCAAGATAAGTGTTTGCAAAAAGTTTGACCGCCTCCGCCTCCGTTGAACCCATAATCAGCGTTGGAATATTTTTTTTGATTGCGCCCTCTTGAAGAAGAGCGGCGAATTCTTTTGCTTTGGCAAGTTGCGCGGCGTCGTCGAGGTTTGTGCCGACGATGATTCGCGACGGATAAAGATTATCGTAGAGAGCTTTGGACTCGCGCAAAAATTCCGGGCTGAACAAAATTTTATCGGTGGAATATTTTTCGCTGACAGACTTCACGAAACCGACGGGTATTGTGCTTTTAATAATCATGTAAGCTTCGGAACCGCTTGCCAAAACTTTTTCAATGACTGCGCGGACGGCAGAGGTATCGAAAAAATTTTTCTTCGGGTCGTAATTTGTGGGCACGGCGATAATCACGAAGTCCGCCGCCGCATAAGCCGCTTGCGCGTCGAGCGTGGCAGTGAGGTCAAGCTTACGTTCGGCAAAAAATTTTTCAATGTACTCGTCTTGAATGGGCGATTGACGCTTGTTTACCATGTCGACTTTTTCTGCGGACACGTCGACGGCAAGCACGCGATTGTTCTGCGCCAAGAGCGTCGCCATAGAAAGTCCGACGTAGCCGAGCCCGGCTACCGCGATAATTTTTTTCAAAAGGTATCTCCTCCTCGCGGCAACGATAGCAAAAAATTTTCTGCGTGTCAAAGCATTGCAAAATTTTTGGCGCGGGAAAATTTATTCAAGCTAATTTCATTGACGCGAAAAGCCAACTGGTTTAATATATGCATGTGAAAAAATTTTTATGTGGAGGTGAACGACATTTGAGCGTGGCAAAAAATTTTCAGGCGATAAAAGCTGAACTCGACTCTTTCGCTTCGGAAATAATTTTGGTCGCGGTTACAAAGAATCACGGCGTTGAACTTATGCGCGAGGCTATCGACGCGGGCGCAACCGACATCGGAGAAAATCGTGTGCAAGAGGCTGCCGAAAAATTCCAAACGCTTGACAGAAAAGTCATCCGTCATTTAATCGGGCACTTGCAGACAAACAAAGTCAAGGCGGCTGTCAAACTCTTCGACGTGATTCAATCGGTCGACAGCGAACACTTGGCGGCTGCCCTCGACAAGGCGGCAAAATCAATCGACAAGGTGCAAGATATTTTGATTCAAGTGAACGCGGCGCGGGAACCTCAAAAGTCGGGCGTCATGCTTGAGGATTTGGACGCGCTGATAAATTTCGTCGACGCGGCAAAAAATTTACGACTGCGCGGGCTGATGATGATTGCGCCGAATTTTCCCGACGCCCGTGAATGTCGCCCGCTGTTCAGGCAAATGCGTAAACTTTTCGACGAGCTGAAAACCTCGCGGGAAAATTTCGACTTCCTGTCAATGGGCATGACGCACGATTACAAAATCGCAGTCGAGGAAGGCGCAAACGTCGTTCGAATCGGCACCGCCATTTTCGGCGAAAGACTTTACACATAAAAATTTTTCCGGAGAGGAGTTTGAGTGAATGGAAATTATAAACAGAGTAACCCGGTCTCTCGGACTGTCAGAAAAAGAAGGAGAGAAGGAAGCCACAATGAGTAAAAAAGATGAATTGCCGAACGCACAACCCGAACAAAACGAACCCCCGATTCAACCGCCGCCCGAAAATCTGTCGGGACACAAAGTAGTTGACTTCAATTCGGCAATGACGGCGAGGGATAATTTAATGACAAACAACAACACTGCCAAACCTATGGTAAAATCGAAAATCACGACGGTCAGACCGAAAAATTTCGACGACGACGCAAAAGTTATCGCCGATTGCTTGCGCGAGGATGTGCCCGTCATAATCAACTTGGAAGACACGAACCCCGAACATGCGCGGCGGATTATCGACTTCGCTTTGGGCACGACTTACGCTATCGACGGCGACGTTCAGCAAGTCAGCGAATACGTTTTCGTTTGCACGCCGCGAACCGTCATGGTTACCTTCAACAAGGAAGAAGTCAAACAGGAAAAAGATTTCTCATGGCTTACTCGTAGAATGTGAGATGGCGTAATGTTGCAGGATGCAAAGGAAAAAATTATTCGATACTACAAAGGCACCGAAGGCGAGGCGACCGCCGTTAAGCTCGTCGATTTTGCAATGCAGACAATTAAAAATCGCAAGTGCAAACTCACGGGCTTTCTTTCACCTTTCGAACAGGAAATGGCAGGCGTCATTGCCAACAGTCTCGGCTCCCTCAACGTCGACTTGTACGGCGGCTATCGCGGAGCAGAACGTCAACGCGCCGCCTTTTGTCATGAAGACTTCAAAGGCACGCCCAATTTTGAAATTGCGGTTATCAAAGCGGAATGGAACGGCGAATTTGCCCGGCTCGGTCATCGCGACGTGCTCGGCTCAATCATGACTTTGGGTGTCGACCGCGAATTTATCGGCGACATTATCGCGACAAAGGATTGCGCAAGAATTCTCGTCGATAAAAAAATGTGCGACTACTTCACGGCGAACTTGACGCAAATCGGCTCGGCGTCGGTTAAAGTTTCACTTGACGACCCCGAAAACATTTCCGCCAAAGAAGAACGCATAAAAGAAATCAGAGCGACCGTTGCCTCGTTGCGTGCGGATTCGATAGCGGCGGCGGGCTTCGGCATGTCGAGGAACAAAGCGGCAACAGAAATTTTGGCGGAAAAAATCAAACTCAACTGGCAGACCGTCAAGAATACCTCGCAGTCGGTCAAGGAAGGCGATATTTTAAGTATGCGCGGGCGCGGACGAGTTGAAATCGCCGAAGTGCGCGGGCAGACCAAAAAAGGTCGTGTCGGTGTTTTACTGAAAAGATTTTTTTAATTGCGCATTACGCATTGCGCATTCCTAATTGCAGTTAAGGAGGCGATATTCTTGCCGATAACAGACGAAGAAAAAAGCAAGTGCAGAAAAATTATTCACGGACACGCGGCGGCAGCGGCAGCAGGAAATTTGGTGCCCGTGCCTATGGTCGGACTCGCAACCGATACCGTGACAATGACGACAATGGCAATGGCGTTGGCGTCGGTCTTCGGCGGCTCGATAACCGAATCCGTCGCAAAGAACATGGCAATCAACGCAATCATTGCCACGATGAAAAAACAGCCCGTCAGAATTATCGCCAAAGAAATTTCAAAAGTCGTGCCGGTAGTCGGACAGCTCGTCGCGCCGTCAATCAGCGTGGCGATGTTGGAGGCGGCGGGTTGGCTTTTGGCAGAGGAATTGGCTGAAGAACGCGACAAAGCACAGAATAAAACGGAAGTGTTGCAGGACGGGCACAACTTCAAATACGATTCCAAATTTAAAACACAAATCCCCGAATAAAATTTGGAGGTGATTATATTTTGCTTACACCAATGGAAATTCACGACCACCAATTCAAAAAAAGTTTTCGCGGCTACAGCGAGAACGAGGTCGACGATTTTTTGGACAAGGTTGTCGACGATTTTGAAAGGCTTTTGAAAGAAAATGAACGCCTGAAAAATCAACTCTACTCGACGGAAACGGAGCTTGAAAAATATCGCAGCTTGGAAAAAACCATGAACGATACTTTAATCGTGGCTCAACGCACGGCAGACGAGGTCATTTCCGCCGCAAGAAAAAATGCCGAAGGTCTTAAGGAGCAGGCGGCTCTTGAATGCCAACAAATTCGTGACAAGGCGCACTTCGAGGCAAAGCAACATATCGACAGTGCCATTGTGAAACGCGACGCGATTTTGACGGATTACGCCGGGCTTGTTCGCGAAAAAAATTCTTTCCTCTCGAAAATGCGCACGATGCTCGAATCGGAATTGGCGATAACGGATCACGTAATCAACAACCTTCCGAACATCGAAGAGAAAGTTAAAACTGCGCCGCCCGAAGAAAAACCTCAAGTCGTCGAAACGCCCAAGCCGCCCGAAGAAACTTCAAAGCCTGCCGCGCCCGAAAAAATTTCAAAAGACGTTGAAGACACTTCCGCGACAAATATCGTCGACATTTCCACAAAGCCCGTCAAAGAAAAAGAAACCGTAACCGACGAAACAAAAACTTACAAGCCCGTGCTCGATAAGGAGAGCTCACAGTGAAAAAATTTTTCGCGACCGTCGAACTTGTATTTGCAATAGTATATCTTCATTGGGACAAAGCATTATTTCTCGTCGTCGTCGCGCTCGACCAATTCACAAAAAATATCGTCATGCGCTCGATGGTGCCGGGGCAATCAATCCCGCTGATTCAAGACGTATTTCATTTGACTTACGTTTTGAATCCGGGCGCGGCGTTCGGCATCTTATCAAACCAGCGAATGTTTTTGTTAATCACGGGCGCGGTGTTGATTGCGGCGACGGCTTATTTTTATCCGCTGCTCAAAAAATCAGACGGCTGCCTCAAACTCGGTGCAACGTCAATTTTGAGCGGCGCGGTTGCGAATTTAATCGACAGAGTTCAGACGGGCTACGTTGTAGATTTTTTTGACTTCAGAATTTGGCCGGTCTTCAACGTCGCGGACATTGCGATTGTTTTGGGGATGGGCTTCATGATTTACTCGATACTTTTTCGGCTCGACGCGGGCAAGGTAGAGGCTGAACGATGATTTTTTTTGTCGAAGAGGCGGCGGCAGGCAAGCGGCTTGACGTTTACCTCAACGAAAAATTTTCCGACAAGTCGCGCTCACATTTTCAAAAATTAATCGCGGAAGGTTTGATAACCGTCGACGCCGCGCAAGTCAAAGCAAATTTCAAACTCACGGGCGGCGAAGAAATTTTTATCCGCGAGGTCGATGCCGTCGAAGTCGATTATCTGCCCGAAAATTTGCCGCTCGATATTCTCTACGAGGATGCGGCTTTAATCGTCGTCAACAAGGCACGCGGCATGACCGTCCACCCCGCCGAGACCGTCAAGCACGGCACGCTTGTTAATGCCCTGCTTTATCACTGCAAAGATTTATCGGGGATTAACGGCGTCAAACGCCCCGGCATTGTTCACCGCCTCGACAAAGATACTTCGGGCGTTATGGTCGTCGCGAAGACCGATATCGCTCATTTGAGTTTGGCGGAACAGATTAAAAATAAAACGGCGACGCGAACTTATCGGGCGATTGTTCACGGCGTCTTGAGCGACAACGTCGGGATTATCACGGGAGCAATCGGGCGCGACAAATTCGACAGAAAAAAAATGGCGATTGTCCCCGAAGGCAAACCCGCCGTCACGGAATTTAAAGTCCTTGAACGCTTTGAAAATTTTACTTACGTCGAATGCAAACTTCAAACGGGCAGGACACATCAAATCCGCGTGCACATGACGGCAATCGGACATCCTCTCTTGGGCGACACGAAATACACTTCGCGGAAAAATCCCTTCGACATA
>CAMVAG010000126.1 GCA_947165405.1 uncultured Selenomonadales bacterium | reverse complement strand
CTTGATAATCCCCGAAGACTTCGCGAAAAAATTTTACACGCAACAGCCGATTGATTTGGCGTTCATGCAGGACGGAGCCAACACCTTGCAAGCGGGTTACGCCGCGTCGTCAATGCAGTTCGCGACGAACGCCGCAATTCATTTGAACGGAAATCGCGCAACGCCTCAAGCATTAAATTTTTCGTTTGACAGGATAAGCCGCAAAAAGTATATTTAATGTCAGAAACTCTTGAGCAAAGTTTTTGTATATTTTTTGGGAGGTTTTAACATGGCTTATCTCGGTGAGGAAATTAAAAAGTTGGGCTTCGGCTTGATGCGTTTGCCGCGCCTTGAAGATGAGACCATTGACCTTGAGCAAGTCAAACAGATGGTCGACCTTTTCCTGTCGAAGGGCTTCAAGTATTTTGATACGGCTTGGGCATATCCCGGCAGCGAGGACGCGATTCGTCAGGCTTTGGTCGAACGTTATCCGCGTGAAAAATTTTTCTTGGCAACGAAAAATGCCGCGTGGATTAATTGCAAGACGCGTGAAGATGCAATCGCGCAATTTGAAACTTCACTCCGTCAAACGGGCGCGCGCTACTTCGATTTTTATTTGCTTCACAATCTCGGCGAAATGCGCACGGAATTTTTTGAGCGGTTCAAAATGTGGGACTTCGTCTTTGAGAAAAAGCGCGAGGGTTTGATTAAACACGTCGGCTTTTCTTTCCACTCCACGCCCGAAGAGCTTGACGAAATTTTGACAAAGCACCCCGAAGCCGAATTCGTTCAGCTGCAAATCAATTACGCTGACTGGGAAAATCCCGCCATTCAATCACGCGGCTGCTATGAAGTCGCTCGCAAGCACGGCAAGCCGATTGTCATCATGGAACCGATTAAGGGCGGCACGTTGGCAACTCCTCCCGAACAAGTCGCTGCCGTCTTCAAAGCCGCAAATCCCGAAGCCTCTTTGGCGTCTTGGGCAATCAGATTCGCGGCAAGTCTCGACGGCGTGATAACTGTTTTGTCGGGCATGTCGACGCTTGACCAGATGAAAGACAACGTCGCTTACATGGAAAATTTCAAGCGGCTCGACGAATCCGAACGGGCGACCGTCGAAGAAGCTCGAAAAGTTTTGGCAAGCCTGCCGATTATCCCCTGCACCACTTGCAATTATTGCGCCAAAGTTTGTCCGCAGAATATCGGAATCAGCGGCTCGTTCACGGCATACAATGTCTTGACGCTTTACAAGAACAAAACCTTCGCCGACGGTCAATACACTTGGCTTGTCGCTCGACACGGAAAAGAATACGCCGGCAAATGCATCAAATGCGGCGCGTGCGAAAAAGTTTGTCCGCAACACATTAAAATTCGCGCCGAACTCGTCAACGTCGCAAATACTTTCGGAAGATAATCGCAAAAAATACTTGTCAAAAATAAAATCATTGTGTAGAATACCATTTGCAATCAGATAATTCGGAGGTTATTCATTGTAAAATTTCTGCTCTTCGCTCAAGGCGGAAGAAAATTTTTTGGACATAGCTTATTATCGGAAGAGTGGGCACTGCCCGCTCTTCTGTTGTTAAGGGGAAACTTTTTGGGGGTGATTGATTGAGCAAAGTAGAAACGCAAGTGGAAAGTTTAATGGCAGAAATTTTGGCGGGCACGGATTATGAACTCGTCGATGTTGAATACGTCAAGGAGCGCGATTGGTATTTGCGAGTGTTCGTTGATAAAGCGGGCGGCATTGATTTGGATGACTGCCAAAATTTGAGCGAACGCTTGAGCCCGGCACTCGACAAGACGGACATAATCGGCGGAGCTTATATCTTGGAAGTCTCTTCGCCCGGCATCGACCGCATTTTAAAAAAGGATAAAGATTTCGTTCGCGAGGCAGGCAAAGTCGTTGACGTGACACTTTACGCGCCGCTTGACGGGAAAAAAATTTTCGTCGGGGAGCTTGAAGGTCGTGACGAAAAATTTTTGCGGCTTAAAGATTTTGAACCTCTGCCGCGTGAAAAAATTGCACAAGTCAGATTGCACATAGATTTTTAAAAAATTTTTGGGAGGAAGAATTTACTTGGCTGTCAGAAGAAATAAACAGGAAAAATTAAGTTTGATTGACGCGCTCAATGATTTGTGCGCCGAAAAAGAAATTGACCCCGAAGTTTTATTCAATGCGGTAGAGGACGCGCTCAAGGTCGCTTACAAAAAAAATTTCAATCAGGACGACGACACTTTCAAAGTCGAGATTGACCGCAACGACGGAAGTTATCATGTCTATTCGCTGAAAATCGTCGTCGACGAAGTCACAGACCCCAACACCGAAATTTCCGAAGAGGAGCTTGCCAATCTTCCCGGCACCAAAGTCGAGGACGGCTTGGCTTATATCGAAGTCACGCCCAAAGATTTCGGACGAATCGCCGCGCAGGCCGCCAAACAGCTTGTCATTCAGAAATTGCGCGAGGCAGAACGCGGAGTAATTTACGACGAATTTACAAACCGCGACAGCGACCTCGTCAAAGGAAGAATCGTGCGCATTGAAGACAATAATTTGATTGTTGAAGTCGGCAAGACGGATGCCATCCTTGTTCCGAGTGAGCAGACCGTCAACGATGATTATAAAGTCGGCGATATGGTTCGCGCTTACATTATCGAAGTCAAAAAGGGCGGCAAAGGTCCGCAGGTTTATCTTTCAAGAACTCATCCGAATTTTTTGCGCCGCCTGTTTGAAATCGAAGTTCCCGAAATTCAAGAGGGCGTCCTCGAAATAAGAGGCGTGGCTCGTGAGGCGGGCTCTCGTGCGAAAATTGCCGTCTATTCAAAAGACCCCAACGTCGAGGCAGTCGGCTCTTGCGTCGGTCAACGCGGCACCAGAATTCAGCCCGTGCTTGACGAACTCGGCGAGGAAAAACTTGACGTTATCGAGTGGAGTCCCAACGCCGGCGTCTTCATTGCCAACGCCCTAAGCCCCGCAAAAATTATCAGCGTCGCGCTCAATGACGAGGATAAAAATTGTCGCGTGGTCGTGCCCGATAATCAGTTGAGTTTGGCAATCGGCAAGGAAGGACAGAACGCTCGCCTCGCCGCCAAGCTCACCGGTTGGAAGATTGACATTAAAAGTTTCAAGCAGGCAAAGAACGATCCTCTTCCCGAAGAGATGCACGAGGTCGACATATCCGAGGCAATGGCAGTCTTCAAGCCGCGCCAAAAGAAAGGCAAGAAATAATGTCGCGAGGCAAAACTGCCAAAGGCACTTCAATCAAGAAAATCGAAATGCGCCGCTGCGTCGTCTGCCGTCAAGTCCGTCACAAGTCCGAACTCTTGCGCGTCGTCAAAAATTCGGCGGGAGAAATTTCCTTCGACGAAACGGGCAAGCTCGAAGGTCGCGGAGCTTACGTCTGCAAGTCGCCCGAATGTTCGGCAACACTTCTTAAGCGTCGCAACCTCGATAAAATTTTCAAAACAAAGCTGCCGAATGAGCTTTACGATTTGATAAAGGAGAAAATTCTCATGTAAATAAAATTTTCCAACGGGGGTGGATCTATGTCAAAACCGATTAAGTATAGAATTTATGACATGGCGAAGGAATTCAATCAGGATGAGCAGGTCATCATCGATTTTCTGAACAAACGCAGAATAAAAGTCAAGAATCGTTTCAGCGGCGTAGAGGAGGAGGCTTACGAGCTGGTCAAAACAAATTTCGCTCGGCGCAAACCCGTCGAACCCGCGCCCAAACCTGCCGAATCAAAACCCGCCGCCGAAGTCAAAACCGATACAAAAGCGCAGGGCAAACCGCAAGCAAAACCTCAAGCAAAGCCGCAAGCAAAACCTCAACCGCAACAAGCCAAAACTTCAAAGCCCGCGCCCAAAGTCGAGCAAAAACCTCAAACTCAAACAAAACCTGCCAAGCCCGCGCAGAAACCTCAGCCGCAACCGAAACAATCTAAACCCGAAAAGCCCGCGCCTGCAGTCGAGGCTAAGCCCGAACAAAAACCTCAACCGAAAGTCGAACAGAAGCAAAAATCTCAACAACAGCAGCAACAACAACAGCGGCGCGATAATCGTCGGCAAGAAAATAAACCCGAACGTCAGGAGCGGCAAGACAATCGCGGGCGTGACAATCGCGGCTTAAAGGAGCGGCAGGATAATCGTCCCGAACGCCAAGACAAACAGGAAGCTCGTGCTCAAGACAAGCAAGACACTCGCGGAGAACGCGGCGACCGTCAATCGAAAAATCGCGGCGAACGTCAGCGCGAAGACGGCGGCGGCAGAAATAATCGTCAACGCAATCGCAACCGCCAACCCGCAAATGCCAAAGAGGCTGCCAAAACTCAAGCGGCGGCTCAAGCTTCCGACAACAAAAATCGTGCACCGAGATCCGCCCGCAAAAAAAATCGCCCCGCACCTCCGCCCGTCCACAAAGCCGAAATCGCACGCCCCACTCATATCAAAGTCGGTGAGAGCATTGCGGTTAAGGATTTGGCAAGCAAGATGAGTTGCACCGCCGTCGAAGTCATTAAGAAACTTTTGATGATGGGTGTCGTCGCAACGATTAACCAAGTGATTGACTTCGACACCGCCGCGCTCGTCGCTGCAGAGTTCGGAGTCACTGCCGAAGAACTTCCGCCCGAAGTCGACCCGACGCTCATTCCCGAAATCGAAGACGACCCCGCCACATTGAAAATCCGTCCGCCCGTCGTCACGGTCATGGGTCACGTCGACCACGGCAAAACTTCTTTGCTTGACGTTATCAGAAAATCTTCCGTCGCGGCAGGCGAGGCAGGCGGTATCACTCAACATATCGGCGCGTATCAAGTCATTTGCAACGACAGAAAAATTGTTTTCCTCGATACGCCCGGTCATGAAGCTTTCACGGCAATGAGGGCTCGCGGCGCGCAAGTCACAGATATTGCAATTCTCGTCGTCGCAGCTGATGATGGTGTCATGCCGCAGACGATTGAGGCTATCAATCACGCGAAGGCGGCGAACGTCCCGATTATCGTTGCCATTAACAAAATCGACAAGCCCGGCGCGAATCCCGCTCGTGTCAAGCAGGAACTTCTCGAACACGGCTTGGTAAGTCGCGATTACGGCGGCAACACGACTATGGTTGAAGTCTCCGCCAAAAAGAATATCGCCATTAACGACTTGCTGGAAGAAATTCTTTTCGAGGCAGATGTTCAAGAATTCAAAGCCAATCCCAATCGCGAGGCGCGCGGCGTTATCATTGAGGCGCAACTTGACAAAGGCAGAGGCCCCGTTGCAACCGTTTTGGTTCAGAACGGCACGCTCCGTATCGGCGATTCAATCGTGGCGGGCACGACTTACGGAAAAGTCCGCGCAATGATGAACGAACGCGGCGACAGTCTCAAGAAAGCCGGCCCCAGTGTTCCCGTCGAAGTTTTGGGATTAAATGACGTTCCCGCTGCGGGCGATATTCTTGCCGCGCTCGACGAAAAACTTGCCAAGTCAATCGCCGAACACCGTATCGAACGTCAACGCAATGAATTAATCAAGTCCAAGAAAGTTTCTCTTGATGACCTGTTCAATCAGATTCAAGCCGGCTCGTTGAAAGATTTAAACATTGTCATTAAAGCTGACGTTCAAGGCTCGATTGAGGCTCTGTCGGGCGCGTTGCTTGCCCTCAACAGAAATGACGAGGTTCGCGTTAATATCGTTCATTCGGGCGTCGGCGCGATTAACGATAACGATGTTATGCTTGCTTCGTCGTCGAACGCGCTGATTCTCGGCTTTAACGTTCGCCCCGACAACAACGCCCGCAAATCTGCCGTCACGGAAAATATCGACATTCGCACCTACCGCGTTATCTATGACGCTATCAACGATGTGCAGGCGGCAATGAGCGGCTTGCTTGCTCCGAAGTTTAAGGAAGTCATTCAAGGGCGCGTAGAGATTCGCAAAGTCATGAAGTTCTCCAAAGCTTTGGTTGCCGGCTCTTATGTGCTGGAAGGAAAAATTTTCAACAACAGCAAGATTCGTATTCTGCGCGACAACATTGAAGTTTTCGACGGTGAAAT
>CAMVAG010000125.1 GCA_947165405.1 uncultured Selenomonadales bacterium | reverse complement strand
CGGCAGAAATGTCGGCGATTTTTTTTGCAAGAATAAATTTATCCGCAGCGGGAAGCGAAAGCCCGGCCGTCACGGATGACGGCCGCCGGCGTTAAAAACATGGATGTTTTTACAGCCGGTTGAACGCCCTTTTCTTTTGCTACTTTTCTTTTGGGCGAGCAAAAGAAAAGTAGAAAGAAGCCAACGCAAAAGGCGGAAGCTTGAACTCCCGCCTTGAAATTTTCTGTATTGGTGGAGACGGAGGGATTCGAACCCTTGACCCCCAGATTGCGAACCTGATGCTCTCCCAGCTGAGCTACGTCCCCAATGCAAGCGCGATTATAAACCTCCGCTTTGTCAAAGTCAAGAAAAATTTTGTACTTTCAATTCGCGCATGATATAATCGCCGAAAAAATTTTAAGGAGCCTTCCTCGAATGAATTTTGTTAAAAAATTTTTCGCAACAATAATCGCGGCTTTGACTCTTACCTCAAATGCTTCTGCCGAAAAAATTTCCTCCGTCATGCACAAGCTCGAAGTTTTTTCTCAAGACAGCGGCGGCACGTTGATTTTTTCCGACAGCCCCGAATACGTTCGCCGCAACGGAATTTTATACACGGACACAGTCAGCGGCGAGGCAAGGATTTTGTTTTACCACTTGAACGACACGGGCGTCCGCAAACGTTTCGCGATTATTTTTGAAAACACTTCCAAAGCCAAGACCGTCGTCAACATAACTCGCGGCGGCATGAGTGCTCCCAACAAAAATTATTTCAGCGTCGGAAAAATCACGCAGACAATGTACATGGAAGACGACTTCAAAGACCGAATCGAATTGGGAAGCTACGAACGAAAACTTTATCAGCCTTACGGAAATTATTTTCTGCTCAAGCCCGGTCAATTGATTCACGGCGTGTGCGATTTCGTTTCAAATAATCCCGTCAAAGTTTTTCTTATGATGTATCCCGAAAACGCCGACCCGCTGCAATTTTTGAACCACGCGGAAATTTTGCCCAAAGATGAATGTCGACTGCGCGGCACCTTCAAGCAAATGAATCGAACTTTGACGCTCAAGAAAACCTATGACGGCAAACGCGACGGGCTGTGTTATGTTTTAATCGGCGACAACATTAACGATCGCTTCAAGCACGGCATCGACGCGACCGACGGCTCGGAGGTCATAAACTACGGCAACTATGGAATAAATTACACGCTCAACTTCCGCACGAAATTTTTGACGCGCTTTTGTTTGAGTCCTCTCGGCGGTCATTACGCGGGCGCACTTCGATATAAATATTACGGCGATTCGGGAGTGATTCAGACGCCCGACAAGAGGCTCTACTTCGGAGACAGGACGCCGCCCGAAAATCCTGCCGTTTCATTGGCGAGAAGCGAGGGCATTTCAATCTTGACGGAAGGCACCGAACTTTCCGAACTGGGCTCTTATCGCGGGCAAGTCAGCTTTGAATATTCGCCGCCCGGTGCCTCGAACTTGCCGATAAACATCGTCCTCATGCCTTCGGAAAAATGATAACCGCATAAAAAAAAATCGGGACATCGTGTCGGTGTCCCGATAAATTTTTTTCAACGTCTTATGATTTTTGCACCTTGTTTGTCCACGTCAAGAATCAAAGCTTTTGAATTGATATTGTGAGCCGCGAATGCCTCGACCATTGCGGAGGAAATTTTTTCTTCAAGTTGAGTCCTCGCGGACGTGAAAGCTATCAAACACGAGCCCGCGCCCGATATTGCCGAGCCGAATGCTCCGGCCGCTTTTGCCGCCTCGAAAACTTCCGTCATGCCCGGCACCAATTTTTTTCTGTACGGTTGATGCAGTGCGTCGTCGAAGGCAAGAGGCAATAAATCTTCGCGCCCCTCGACCAACGCCGCGATTAACATTGACGCTCGGCTGACGTTGAATATCGCGTCTTTCATTGAAACATTTTTCGGCAAGACCTTTCGCGCCAACTGCGTCGACAATTCGAAGTCGGGAACGGCGACGATTAATTTCAATTTGATTCGCGGCAGGAAAGAAAAAGTTTGAACTTCGCCTTTGTCCATGACGCTGACGGTAAAGCCTCCGAAGATTGCGGGCGCGACGTTGTCGGGGTGACCTTCAAGCTCCGTTGCCAATTTTAAAAGCCCGTGACGATTGAGCGGCGAACCGAGAATTTCATTTGCGGCAGTCAAGCCGGCAACAATCGCCGTCGAAGAAGAACCAAGCCCGCGCGAAATCGGGACGTTGTTTTTCATGCGGATAATCGCGCCTTTGAATTCGTCTTCGCGCCCGACTTCCTGCAAGAGCCGTCGAACAGCTTGCCAAGTCAAATTTCTTCTGCCGCGAGGAATTTTATCGGCGTCCTCGCCCGTCGACTCAACGATAACTTTGCTGCTCTTTAAAAGCGTCAAGTCTAGGTAATTGTAAATCGTCGTCGCCAAACCCAGACAGTCGAAGCCGGGTCCGCAGTTTGCTGAAGTGCCGGGCACTCGAACGCGGGCACGATTTTTTTTATTGTCCATGATTAATTTTTCTCCACAAAAATTTTTAGGCTAGAAAGCCGCAGGGCTTTCGTACGAACGCGGTGACCAAATTAAAATTATTTCAACGTTCGAGCGCGACCATTGGATTAAACGTCACGTTTACTCCACGCGAATCACATTGAAAATTCCATCGACGACCGAAAGAACTTTCAACGCCGCCTGCGCCTCCAAAATATTTTTGTGCTTGACCTTGTGAGTTATGACGACAATCTCCACGTGGTCTTTGAGCTCCGTCCTCGTCTGCACGACCGACTTCAAGCTGACATCGACATTGCCGAAAGTCGTCGCGATTTTTCCGAGAACGCCGGGCTTATCGTCGACGAGCAAGCGAATGTAATAGGAGGAAACGGTTTCTTCGACGGGGCAAATCGTGCGTTGATGATAGCAAGTGCAACCGAAACGACCTGCCGAGTTTCGACTAAGCCCGCGAGCAATTTCGATAATGTCACTGACGACGGCGGAGGCAGTTGGCTTGCCGGCACCCGGTCCGAAGAACATCGCCTCTTCAATCGGCCAGCCGCGAACGAAAACGGCATTAAGCACGCCGTTGACTGCAGCAAGCGGGTGTTCCTTCGGCAAGAGGACGGGATTAACTCGAACGTCGACACCAAGCTCTGTATCGCGCCCGACGGCAAGAAGTTTCACGACGTAGCCGAGTTCGTTTGCATAATTAATATCTTCGGGCGTGATATGAGTAATGCCTTCGACGGAAACATCCTCGAAGCGCACGCGGGAATTGAAAGCAATCGAGGCAAGTATGGCGATTTTGCGAGCAGCGTCTTTGCCTTCGACATCGGCGGCGGGATTTGCCTCCGCGTAACCGTGAGCTTGTGCCTCTTTCAAAACGGTGTCGTAATCCGCGCCGCTGTCACTCATCTTCGTGAGCATGTAATTTGTCGTGCCGTTGACAATGCCCAAAACTTCCGTGATTTTGTTTGCAGTCAAGGAACGTTTGAGCGGCATGATAATCGGAATGGCTCCTCCGACCGCCGCCTCGAAGAGGAAATCGATTTGATGAGCGTCCGCCGCGTCGAAGAGTTCATGCCCGAATTGCGCGACGACATCTTTGTTTGCAGTGACGACGTGCTTGCCGTGAGCCATCGCCTGCAAGATAAAATCTTTCGCGGGTTTGACGCCGCCCATAAGTTCGACGACGATTTTTATTTCGGGGTCGTTCAAAATTTCGTCGTAGTCATTTGTGGCAGGCAAGCCGCGTTCTTGAAGAGCGGGAATCTCTCTGGGCAGGACGAGAATTTTTTTAATTTCAATGGCGGTGTTCGCCCGCTGAGTTATGATGTCGCGATTATTTTGCAAAACTTCAATGACGGAGCCGCCGATTGTGCCCGCGCCCAACAGTCCGATTTTTACAACGTTGTCCATAAAAATTTTTCATTCCTTCCGAATATAATTATCAATGGGATATTCTGCCGCCGAAAATTTTTTCCTGCAATGATATTGCCAACGTCACAGCGGAATGATTTTTATCAGCGCGGCGAAGCCCAAACAGATTATCGACAAAAGCCATGCGAAGCCGAAAGAGGCTTTGATATGCTCTTTTATGTCGACTTCGGCAAGCCCGACGCCCAACAGTGCGGCAGGAACCATCGGGCTGATAAACGTCGCGCAGTTGCGGCAAATCAGCATGACGGCGGTTATGCTTTCGGCACTGACGCCAAAATTTTCACCGATACCAATCATGACTGGCAACATACCGTAAAAATAGCTGTTGGTGTCGAAAATCAAAGCCGGCGGTACACTGAGCGCGCCGATTATAACGGACAGATGTTCTCCGAAAATTTCGGGCAAAATCAGCGTGACAAGATTGGACATGCAATTAATTACGCCGGGAATTTTCGCGCCGTCAACCGTCACTTCCTTAACAAAGATGCCCATCAAAACTGCCGCCGCCAAAAGTGTCGAACACATCATGAGCGCGGGCGCGGCGTGTGCAGTTATGATTTTCTTGTGAGTCTTCGCGTCGAGTCCGTAATTCGCAATGAGTGCCAACGATAAGCCGACCATGAACGGCACGTAATCGGGAATTTTTGTGACAATCAGCGCGGCAATAACGGCAAGCGTCAACAGCACATTGAATATAAAAATTTTTTTGTCGCGTGGAGATTTATCGTTGACTTCGGGCGATTTAAAATTTTGTTCGCGAACGAGACCTGCGCCGAGCTGCATGTTCATCTTCCGATAAATCGGCAACATTGCGGGGATAACGATTAGGAATGTCGAGGCGCCGCTGCCGTCCAAGTGCGCGACAATCGTTAAAATCGTCGTCATCATTGTCACGCCGATAACGCTTGTGCCAATATGCCGCGTCAGCTTGTCAACCATAACGGCGAACATGCCCGCCTCGTTCATCACGCTGAAATAAAGCACGCTGAACATAAACAGCGCGGCAGTCGGGGCGGTACTGCCGAAGCCCGCCTTGATTAAGTTGCCGAGGTCTGTAATGCTATAGTAGCCCTCCTTAACTCATAAAAAATAAATGCCGCCTGACATTGAGCGGCGCGCTTACGAAAAAATTTTTACGACTGAATCAAGTTCAAAAGATTTTTGTAATTGTTCGCAACCTTGATGACGTAATGGACGGTCTCCGAATAATTCGGAACGCCGCCGTGTTTTTCGACGGCACCGGGTCCGGCGTTGTAAGCCGCAACGGCATCCGTCACGGAATAAACGCCCCAATCTTTGAAGCGACCGAGTTGGTTCTTGATATAAATCGTGCCGCCGATAATATTTTCAAGCGGGTTGTGAGGATTGACGCCCAAGCCCGCAGCCGTCGAGGGCATAAGTTGCATAAGACCGATTGCTCCGACGGGGCTGGTTGCGTGGAAATTAAATTCGCTTTCCGCCTCCATAATCGACGTAATCAAAATCGGATCGACTTGATATTCGCTGGAAGCGTAGAGAATCGCCCGCGTTATCCAATCGCATTCGACCTCGTTGCCGTTGTAGCGATTGACCGTTTGATAAATCGCGCTGTAATAATCAGCCGCTTCGACCTCGCCGCCCAAAAGAAACATCACACTCATCAACACGCCTATAAAAATTTTCTTCAATGTCATGGTCTCAACTCCTTATCAAAAAAATTTTTCCGATTATAACACAGAATCGCACCTTGCAAAATTTATATCGACAAAAAAATTAAAAACCTCTTCAAACGTTCGAAGAGGCTCTTAATTTTCAAAGCTTGAGAAAAAAATTATTCTTCGTTATAAAATTTAACTTCATTGCCGAAACGAAGACGCGGAGGGCGAGGACCTTTGACAGCGATTTGACCGGGCATTGTTGCTTCGCCGTTGACGACGATTGTGCAGTGTCCTTCTTCGCGCAGATTTTTATTTGCGGCGTCCCCGACGAACGTCACATCGAATTCGCTCTTGCCGACTTTGAGTTTGTCGCCGACGACAATTTCCGCCGCCAATTCGCCGACGCTGTGCTCAACGACCATGTCTTTCAACGCGGGGCGAATCTTCTCGTTCATCAGAATGAAACTGCTGTTGCTTTCAAGGTAGGTCACGGCGTCCTTACCTATGCTCGTCATCTTCACTTCGTATTTAACCATATCAATCAACCTCCT
>CAMVAG010000124.1 GCA_947165405.1 uncultured Selenomonadales bacterium | reverse complement strand
TAATCAACAAGCCCCGGCTCGATAAACTTGAGTTTTTAGAAGTTTTACTTTTCCGTATTTAAAACTCCTTGCTCTGCCGAAAGAACTTATCTGGTACTCGTTCCGACAATCTATTTCTTCGTCAATAATGTCGCGCCAAATTTCACCCGGCAGACTTTCATATTTCGCTTCATTGACCGTCATAACAATCTCTCCTTTTTTAATTTGACAATGTGCGCCGAAACGATTAAAATTAATTAGGATTCTTTTGGCTCCGTTTTGACGGCTATGGTTGATTTAGCAATTACACTTTAGCACAAAGTCGGGCGAGGGTCAATTTTTTGTGCGTTTTTTTTCATTGACAAGCAAAGCGCAAAAGTTTATTATCGATAAAACTTGATTATGGAGGTAAAAATTTATGGCAATGATGGATTTAAGCAAGTACGGTATCACCGGCACGACCGAAGTCCTTTACAACCCGACTTACGAAGTCCTCTTCAACGAGGAAACCAAACCCGACCTCGAAGGTTTTGACAAGGGCGTTGAGACCGAACTCGGCGCAATCAATGTTATGACAGGTATCTACACCGGCCGCAGCCCCAAAGACAAATTTATTGTTTACGACGACACGACCAAAGAAGGCGCGCCCGGAGCTGTGTGGTGGACAACTCCGGAGTATCCTAACGATAATAAGAGATGTTCCGTCGAATCTTGGAAAGCTCTCAAGAAACTCGCGATAGAGGAACTCTCCAACAAACGCCTCTTCGTCGTCGACGGCTTCTGCGGCACTCATAAAGATACTCGCATGAAGATTCGTTTCATCATGGAAGTTGCTTGGCAGGCTCATTTTGTCACCAACATGTTCATTCGCCCGAAGACTCAAGAAGAATTTGACCAAGAGCCTGACTTCGTTGTCTTCAATGCCTCGAAAGCAAAAGTCACAAACTGGAAAGAACTCGGACTTAATTCCGAAACCGCGACCGTTTTCAACATCACCGATAAAGAACAAGTTATCCTCAATACTTGGTACGGCGGCGAAATGAAAAAAGGTCTTTTCAGCATGATGAATTATTTCCTGCCGCTTAAAGGTATCGCCGCAATGCACTGCTCCGCCAACACCGACATGAACGGCGAAAACACCGCGATTTTCTTCGGCTTGAGCGGCACGGGCAAAACTACTTTGTCGACCGACCCGAAACGTTTGCTTATCGGCGACGACGAACACGGCTGGGACGATACCGGCGTCTTCAATTTCGAGGGCGGCTGCTATGCAAAAGTCATCAACCTCGACAAAGAGAGCGAGCCCGATATTTACAACGCGATTCGCCGCGATGCTTTGCTTGAAAATGTCACCGTCGACAAAAACGGCAAGATTGATTTCGCCGACAAATCCGTCACCGAAAACACCCGCGTCAGCTATCCGATTTATCACATTAAAAATATCGTGCGCCCCGACAGTCACGGCCCGGCTGCTCAATCCGTCATTTTCCTCAGCGCGGACGCTTTCGGAGTGTTGCCGCCCGTTTCAATCTTGACAAGCGAACAGTGCAAATATTATTTCTTGAGTGGCTTCACTGCAAAGTTGGCGGGCACCGAACGCGGAATCACCGAGCCGACTCCGACTTTCAGCGCGTGCTTCGGTCAAGCTTTCCTCGAACTGCACCCGACCAAATACGCCGAAGAACTCGTCAAACGCATGGAAAAATCCGGCGCGAAAGCTTACCTCGTCAACACCGGCTGGAACGGAACCGGCAAACGCATTTCGATTAAAGACACACGCGGAATCATCGACGCTATCCTCGGCGGCGCAATTAAAAAAGCTCCGACAAAGAAAATCGCAATCTTCGACCTCGAAGTCCCGACTGTCCTCGAAGGCGTCGCAACCAATATCCTCGACCCGCGCAACACCTACGCCGACCCGACCGAATGGGATAAAAAAGCTCAAGACCTCGCAAGTCGCTTTATCAAGAACTTCAAGAAGTACGAATACAACGCGGCGGGCAAAGCTCTCGTTGCGGCAGGCCCTCACCTTTGAGAAAAATTTTTTCGCTTGAATTAACAAGCGGCAGATAAAAAATAATCTTCAAAAAAAACCTCCCGACTTTCGAGAGGTTTTTTGATTTTGAAATTTTATCAACGACGCGGGCAGGCAACAATTTCAATCAAAACTTTGTGCGGCACGCAGGCAATCACCTCGCCGACGTTTTTTATCGCGCCGCGCCGAACACAAATTTTATCGGGACAATCCGCCTCAATCACGGCGATTGCTCCGTTTTTAATTGCAATGATATTTTTCCCGCCGCCTGCCGCAAGCGTGAAAGTTTTTTCTTCCGACAAGTCAACTTTATAAACGACCGCGCCCTCAATTTTTATGACAGCGAAATTTTTTTCCGAATCAAAATTCACAGCAAGCGGCGTCAAAGAAAAAATCATCAGCACCGAAATTAAAATCAAATCGTTGCGTGTCATTTGGCAGCTTCTTCGACGGCGCGCAAGGTTGTCTCGACGAATTGATCATAAGAAATCGTCGCGCCGGAAATCGCATCGACCTTGCTCAAGTCCTGCGTCTCGACGAGCTGTTGAGGATAAATTTTTATCGCGTCGACGGCAACTTGAGCTTTCTTGTAATCGTCGGAGTCTTTGCCCGTCAACGAGCCGTAATTTTTATCTTTGACGTTGCCGAACAAGTCGTAGCCCGTGAAGGAGGCGGCGGTAATTTTTTTGTCCTTAATCGTCAGCGTCAAAACACTCTTGCCGAATTCCTCGTTCAAGGAACTTTCAATCGTATAAATTCCGTCCTTCGCCGCGTTGAGGTTTATGATGTTTTGCGCGGGCTTCAAAGAAATTTTTTCTTCGTCGCCGCAACCCGTCATAAGCAACGCCGCGCAGATTATAAAAAAAATTTTTTTCACTGCAAAGCCTCAAGAAAATTTTTTAAAGTCAAAGGTTATAACTTTATCGCAGACCATCGGCTTTCCGTTTTGGTCGAGGGCGGGTCTGAACGTCCATTGCCTCGCCGCCTTGAGTACAATTTCATCGACGAACATTCTGCCCGAAGTTTGAATAATTTCCGCTGATTGAACTTTGCCGTCCTTGCCGATTCTCACCGTGATTAAAACGTAACCTTTGTAGCCGAGCCCGCTGCCCGGTTCGGGATAAACTTCCATTATCGGGACGGGCGGCTTGCCCAAAAGTTGACGATTTTCTTTCGGCACGACGACGACTTCTTTATCGGGATTTTCCTCGATTTGTTTTCTTGCCTCTTGCTCTTCTTTGATGACTTGAGGCTTTTGAGGTTTGGGCGGCTCGACGGGTTTTATTTCAGGCGGCGGCGGCGGTTCGATTTTCACTTCGGGCATTTCAAATTCCGGAATGAATAAATCTTCGGCTTTGAAAGTCGGCAAAGTCTCTTGAACGATTTCCGGCGGGAGCGTTCCCTCCTCGACAACAATCACGTTATCGGGCAACAAGTCGACGTCAATCCATTCAAATTCCGCAACGTCTTCGATTTTCGGTTCGGGCATGAGATACGGCAAGACGTATGAAAATCCCGGCGCGGCGAGGCAATGCAAAATTATCGCCGCAAAAATCGTCGCCCGCCAATGAGTTGAGTAGCCTGTCATTTTTTTATCTCCGCAGCGATTGACACGCGATAGGCTCCCGACTTTTTCAGCAAGTCAAGCACAGCCACGACACTTTCATAGCGCGCAGATTTATCGCCTCGCAAAACGAAAATTGTATCCTTGTCCGCCGCAAGTGCCGCGTGAATTTTTTCGGCAAGCTGTTGATTGGGCAGGGTGTCTTTGTCGAAAAGAACGTCGCCGCTTTCAAGGACGGTTATCGGGACGATATTCGGGCGCGTCTCTTGTTTGGCGGTTGTCGCTTGCGGCAGGCTCACGGGCAAGGTATTCGTCTGCACCATGTAAATCGTGCTTATCATGAAGAAGACCAAGAGGAAAAGCATTATGTCAATCATCGGGATAATCATGACGAGCGGTTGAGTTTTTTCGCGGAAGTCACGGCGTCTCATGTTGTCCTCCCAAATTTGCAAGCACAATGTTTACGGTTTTGTCGAGCGTCGTTAAATTTTCGTCGAGTTTCTGCGCGAAGTAGGTATGGACAATCAGCGCGAAGATTGAAACGCAAAGCCCGGTTGCCGTCGCGATTAAAGCCTCGCCGATGCCGCCGGTTATCGCAAGCGGTTGCCCTGCCTGTATGCTGAAAATGTTAAACGATTCAATCATGCCGCTAATCGTTCCTAGAAGACCCAAAAGCGGAGCCAAAGTCACAATCATTGAAAGGTAATTCAATCGGGCGCGAAGTTTCATTGCCTCCTCGTCGTAAGCAATATTCAAAGCAAGTTCGATGTTTTCTTCAGCGACAGCCGCCTTGACACCCGCCGCAGCCACCAGCCCGACGCAAGAATTTTCCCGATTGCAAAAACCCAACAGCTCACCCGCCTGCTGACTTTTAAAACGTTCCTTGAGTTCGGACAAAAAATTTTCGCTGTTGTGCGCGGCGTAGCTGTAAAATCTGAAACGCTCAATGCCGATTGCGGCGACGGCAACCGAGCTTATCAAAAGCAAATACATGACGGGTCCGCCTTTGGCGAAAAGTTCAACGGCTTCCAAAATACAATCTCTCCTATCGCAACCGTTTTTCGGGAAGGATAACACAGAAAATTTTTCGAGGCAACAGATTTTATTTGTTGAAGGGCTGCGGGCAGTCGAGGCGAATAATTTCCGCATGAAAAAATTTTTGCTGATAATTTTCGCGGCGATTTTGATTTCGGGTTGCACTTCGGAAAAATTTGAGCGCAGTGAAATTTTAATGGGCACGGTCGTCACGCTGAAGGCTGAAGGAAAAAATTCTCAAGCAGCCGTCGACGAGAGCTTTGATAAAATTTTTGAGCTGGAGAAAAATATTTTAGTCGACGTGAAAAAAATCGAAGACGCTGCGGAAATCGATTACGTGAAAATTTCGCCCGACGTTTATAAAATTTTGGAGACCGCGCAAAATTTTTCAAAGCTGACGGGCGGTGCATTCGACGTGACGATTGGAGCGGCGGTTGAGCTTTGGAATATCGGCACGGAAAATCCTCGCGTCCCGAACGAAGAAGAAATCCTTGCCGTGAAAAATTTTGTCGGCTTTGAACATTTGCACCTGCGCGAAGGAAAAGCTTACCTCGACAGGCGCGGCGTGAAAATTAATTTGGGAGGCATTGCCAAAGGTTACGGCGTCGACCTCGCGAGGAAAATTTTTGCTGATAAAAAAATTCGGAGCGGCTTGATTGATTTCGGCACGAGCACGATTTTTGCGGTCGGCAAAAAAAATATCGGAATAAAAAATCCTCGCGGCAAGGGAATTTCAGAGATTGTTGAGCTTGAAAATTCTGCGCTGTCCACTTCGGGCGATTACGAAAAATTTTTTGTCGTCGAAGGTCGCCGCTATCATCACATAATCAATCCGAAGACCTGCGCGCCCGCCGAAGGTGAAAATTTTTCCGTGAGCGTCGTCGTCGACGGGAGCCTCGAAAATTGCGCGACGGTTGCCGATGTTTTGAGCACGGCTGCATTTATCCTCGACGCGGCGCGGGCGGAAAAACTTTTGACGGAAAATAAAATCCCCGCCGCGATTATCCGTCATTGACAAAAATCTTTGCGCAGATAAAATATTTTCAAACTTTGCAAACGGAGGCGAAACATTTTGCTTGAAATAGAAAATCTGCACGTCAAAGCGGGCGACAAAGAAATTCTTCGCGGCTTGAGCTTGAACGTCGGCAAAGGAGAAGTTCACGTGATACTCGGTCCGAACGGTTCGGGCAAGTCGACGCTCATGAACGTCATACTCGGTCACCCCAAATACGAAATCACGGGCGGCAAAATTTTTTTCGAGGGCGAAGACCTCACCGCCTTGAAAACTTTTGAGCGGGCGCGGCGAGGAATTTTTTTATCTTTCCAAAACCCCGAAGAAATTCCCGGCATTACGGTTGAAAATATGTTGCGCACTTCAAAGCAGGCGATAACCGGCGAAAAAATTAAAGTCCTCAAATTCCACAAGGAACTCCTCGCGCTCATGAAGGAATTGCAAATTGCGCCGGAATATGCAAGCCGTTATATGAATGTCGGCTTCAGCGGCGGCGAAAAAAAACGCAACGAGATTCTCCAACTCCTCACGCTCAATCCGAAACTTGCGCTCCTCGACGAAACAGACAGCGGGCTTGACGTTGACGCAGTCGATATTGTTTCAAGCGGCGTTGCCAAATTCCACAACGAAAATAATTCCTGCATAATCATCACGCACAACGCGCAGA
>CAMVAG010000123.1 GCA_947165405.1 uncultured Selenomonadales bacterium | reverse complement strand
GAAGTGAGGAAATCTGAATCGCTTCAGCCGGTTCTGCGTGCCCACTCTTTGGCAAAGACGAGGGCTCTTTTCCGCCGCCGCTTGACAGTCAAAATCAAATGTGATAGCTTTGTCGAAATCAAACTTGGAAAGCGAGGTATAAGAATGCGCAGAACTTTATTCACATCCGAATCCGTGACGGAAGGGCACCCCGATAAAGTCGCGGACAGAATTTCAGACAGCATCTTGGACGCTATCATAGAGAAAGATCCGATTGGTCGCGTCGCCTGTGAAACATTGGTGACGACCGGTCAAGTTCACGTCGTCGGAGAAATTTCAACCACTTGCTACGTCGATATTGCCAAAATCATCCGCAATGCGATTCGCGACATAGGCTACACCGATTCGGCTTACGGCTTCGACGCGGACACCGTCGGAGTTTTAATTTCACTCGACGAACAAAGCCCCGACATTGCTCAAGGCGTCAACAATGCCTTTGATGACAAAAATGAAATCGGCGCGGGCGACCAAGGCATGATGTTCGGCTATGCAATCAATGAAACGCCCGAATTTATGCCGCTGCCGATTTCTTTGGCGCACAAGTTGGCTCGTCGTCTTGCCGAAGTTCGCAAAGTCACTCACGAAGTTGATTACCTTCGCCCCGACGGAAAAACTCAAGTCACGATTGCCTACGAAGGTCGCAAGCCCGTCGCCGTCGATACGATTGTAATTTCCACGCAACACAATCCCGACGTTTCACTTGAGCAAATAAAAAAAGATATGATTGAATACGTCGTCAAGCCGATTGTTCCCGCCGAGCTTCTCACTGCCGAGACAAAATTTTTCGTCAATCCCACAGGCAAATTTGTTATCGGCGGCCCGCAAGGAGACAGCGGCTTGACCGGCAGAAAAATTATCGTCGACACCTACGGCGGGTGGGCGCGTCACGGCGGCGGAGCTTTCAGCGGCAAAGACCCCACAAAAGTTGACAGAAGCGCGGCTTATGCGGCTCGTTACGTCGCAAAAAATATTGTCGCGGCAGGTTTGGCTGACGAATGCGAAATTCAACTTGCCTATGCTATCGGCGTGGCTTATCCTGTGAGCGTTCGTGTCGAAAGTTTCGGGACTGCCAAAGTCGACGAGGAACTTATCGAAAAGCTTGTTAAAGAAAACTTTGACTTGCGCCCCGCCGGAATTATCAAGATGCTCGACCTGCGCCGCCCGATTTACAAGCACACTTCAGCTTACGGTCACTTCGGCAGAACCGACAGCGATTTTTCTTGGGAACGCACGGACAAAGCCGACGCCTTGAGAAAAGCTGCGGGACTTTAAAAGAATTGCAGGTGTTTTAATGTTTGATGATATTGGCGGCTTCCTGACGACTTTGATTGCGGGCTTGCCGGGCATCGTCATTGCAATGGTCGTTCACGAATACGCTCATGCTCGCGTTGCCTATGCGCTCGGCGATTATACTCCGCAACTTCAAGGACGTTTGACGCTCAATCCCGCCGCGCACGTCGACCCGATTGGGTTGCTCATGTTGTTTATCGTCCACTTCGGCTGGGCAAAACCCGTTCAGATAAACCCGATGAATTTTTCCAACCCTCGCCGCGATGATATTTTGGTTTCGCTTGCCGGCCCCGCGTCGAATTTAATCACGGCGTTTATCGCGCTGATAATCTTGGTCTTGCTTGCGAAAATCGATTTCCCGTTCTCGGACGGCGTGCTTGTCGTCTTCAACTTGATAATCATCTACAATATCAACTTCGCGATTTTCAACATGCTGCCGATTCCTCCGCTCGACGGCTCGCACATCTTGCGAAACATTTTGCCTTACGAATTGGCTCGCGGCTATGAACAGCTCGAACGCTACAGTTTCATCTTTTTAATCATAATCATTGCAACGCCTGTTTTGAGTTACGTCTTCGTTCCGTTGCAAAGATTTATCTTCGGAATTTTTCAAGGCATAGTAAATATCTTGCTCTAATAAAAAATCCTCTGCATGTCACAGAGGATTAATTTTTTTTTACAGCAAGCGGTTGCCGTTATCGAAATCGTAAAGTGATTCCGCCTCGTCGATAATTTCTTCAAGCTCGGCGCGGGCGGAATATTTTTTCATGTTGCGATAAAAATTTTCTCGGTGAATCACGACCGAACGAATGAACGCCGCCGCATAATCCGAAAAGATTCCTTCCGTGTCGCAGAGTTGCCAAAAATTTTTTACGCTTTCCTCCGTCGCAATGTCGTATTCGATTCGGTGAAGGATGCGCGATAATTCTGCGCGGACTTCGGGCGTGAACATTGACTTCAACAGCGCAAGTTCCGGCATTGAGCGCGAGGCTCTTACCAACCAAAATTCTACTTGCAAGTCGTCGTTCAAGTTGTCGAAGCCGCAAGTTATCAGCCGCTCCAAAAGTTCCGGCGGTGCCTCTTTTTTCAGCGGGAACATGCGGAAATCTTTGTAAAAAGACGCGACCAACAATCTTATAAATTCCGTGTTTGTGTAAAGTCGTGATACGATTGCTCCGAACGCGCCGCGCATTAATTTTTCCAAAACTTTCCAGTGGCGAACGTTTCTGAAACTCGTCAGCCAACAGCCCGTTTGCTTGAGGTAAGACGAAAAACCCGCCGCGATGTCTTGAGGCGTTATTACAACTTCCAAAGTTAAATCGCCGATAATCACGTCAAAAAATTCTTTCGCAAAAGGCAAACGTTCCTCGCGATAATCCATCAAAAAACTTTCGACGTAGGGAAATTTTTTGGCGTCGTCTTCTTTGGTCGTGACAAAAAAAATTTTCGCCGTAGGGAAGCGGGCGTGCAAAGGCTCGATATAATCGACGCTCTCGACGACTAAAATCCTATGAAAAAAATCATCGCCGTCGACAAGTTCCATTAAGCTCGGTTTAATATCTTCCATAAACAAATCTCCAACTTCAAATTAATTCCCCATTCCCAATTCCCAATTCCCAATTGCTTTTCAAACCTCCGGATTGAGCTCGTCGCCGTATTCGCGCAGGAAAATTTTTTGATAGCGGCGATATTTCGGGTCAAGCGGCTTTTCTTTCGGGCAGTGAATGCACCAAAAATCTTTTGACTGATTCGGCACGACAACGCGATAACCTGCGCGGCTCATCTCCTTGCAAAGTGACGTGTCGTATAAATGCCAGCCGTCGAATAAATCTTCGCGCCAAGTCAAATCATATTGCGTCGCCAAAAAAAGTCCGTCGACCGATTCAACCTCTTTATAATCGCCTTCGGGCTCGTTGCACTCCGAATCAACGACGCTCTCCGGCTCGCAAGCGTGAAGCACTCGACCGTAAGTCCTCATGCCGTCCCACCAAACGCCCGTCGCAGGCAAATTCACGCAGCCGATCATCCCGATGACTCCGATTGACTTATCGGCAAAAATTTTCAGCAGGTCGGCAATCAAATTTTTATTCACGACGAAAGTATCTTGATGAAGATAAATTTTGTACTTCGCGTCGGAATTTTTCATGGCTCGGTTGTAGCCTTCGGTCATGGATTTCGCGCCGCGCACGTCGATAAATTCAGCCGTCATGCCTTCGGGAATTTTCAAATGTTCAAGATAGAGGCGGCACTCGTTGTACCACCAATCGCTGTTGACGCACGTTATGAACGCAACTTTTTTTTCGTCAAGCAAAGCCGAATCGCCTCCAGTTTTAATTAGGAATTAGGAATTAGGAATGAGGAATTATTTTCGTAATCATTCCTCATTCCCCATTACCAATTCCTAATTGCATAATCGCTGCCGCCACTCCGTCATGGTCATTATCGAGCGTAACGAAATCGGCTAGCTTTTTTATTTCGTCGGAGGCGTTGCCCATAGCCACAGACAAGCCCGCCGTCTGCAAAATTTCTTTGTCGTTGTCGGCGTCACCGATTGCAACGGTTTCGGCGAGGTCAATCTTCAAATAATCGCAAAGCTCAATCAAACCCGAAGCCTTTGTAATATTTGCGGGCGACATTTCCAAATTGTTCGACTCGGCAAAACTTATCGACAAGTTCAGCGGCTTAATGCGTTCAAAATTTTTGTCACGAGAAATTTTATCGCGGTGATAGAGATTGACTTTGATGACTTCGCCGGGATGTTCGAGAACGTATTTTTTCGGGTCGTCGCAACGCTCACAAATCCTGTTGAACATGTCATGATAAACTGCCATATCGAACGCCGCCATGTTTTGAATATCTTCTTCGCGGGCAACGGAATGACGTATGCCCAGAAGATGAATCATAGCCCGTTCCTCAAGCCCGAAGTCAATCAGCTTCAAAATAATTTTTTCGTCGACGCCGTGAATCGCTATCGGCTCGTCGCGAACAAAATCGAAAAGCAAGCCGCCGCTGTTCAAAATGCCGCAGTTCATCAGATTAATCACGTCGGGATAATCGTTGACTTCGGCGCGGCCGCGTCCCGTACTCGTCACGACGTAAACTCCGCTCTCGGAAAGTTTTTTGATTGCGGCAACCGTTCGCGGCGAAATTTTTTTCTGCGAATTCAAAACCGTGCCGTCCATATCCAATGCCAAAAGTTTGTACTTCATATTAAAACCTCCTGTTTAATTGGAGGGAATGATTTTGCGAATTTAATTCCCAATTCCTCATTCCTAATTCCTAATTCCTAATTATATAAACGCCTCCTGCGCCGATTTTAACATAAGCTTGACGATTATGCTAAAATTTTTTTTGAGAGGAGCAGCGATTGGTAATGCTTGAAATTTTTTTGCTCGTAATATTTTCTGCCGCGTTGACGGCTTGCATATTGTCGGGCGTATCGATTTTGTTCGCGCTGATTTTCGGCTTGATGATTTTTTCTTTTTACGCTTACAATCAAGGACACACGCCGCGAAAAATTTTTGAGATGTGGCTGACGGGCGTTCGACCGATAAAACCGATTTTGATAACGTTCGTGCTTATCGGAATAATCACGGCGTATTGGCGGGCGGCGGGCGTCATACCCGCGATAATTTTTTACACGGCAGATTTTTTTTCGCCCGCGATAATTTTTTTGATGTCGTTTTGGCTCTGCGCGTTAATCTCGGTTTTGACGGGCACGGCTTTCGGGACGGCGGCGACGATGGGAATTATTTGCGCGGCGATAGCTGACAGCTTGGAGGTTTCGATTTGGTTGACGGGCGGCGCGATTTTGTCGGGCTGTTATCTAGGCGACAGGTGTTCGCCCATGTCGACAAGCGCGCTTTTGGTGGCGACTTTGACTCGAACAGACATTTACAAAAATATTGTCGGCATGGTCAAGACTTCGATAATCCCGCTGATTTTGGCGAGCGCATTTTATTTTGCGGCGGGAAAATTTTTCACGGCAGACGGAGCACCGATTGTCGACGCCAAAGAAATTTTTTCGCAAGCCTTCGTGATTTCTCTGCCCGTTTTGATTCCGGCAATCTTAATCGTCGTGCTGTCGTTGCTGAAGTTGCGCGTGCAGTTGATGATGTTTGCGAGTATCTTGGCTTGCGCGGCGATAGGATTTTTTATTCAAGGAATATCGGTCGGCGAACTTTTGAAAATCGCTTTGACGGGCTACCATCCTCTCGACACGGAGCTTGCAAAAATCATGAGCGGCGGCGGAATTTTTTCAATGGCACTCGTCAGCGCGGTCGTTTGCATTTCAAGTTGTTACGCGGGAATTTTTCAAGCGACGGGCTTTTTAAATCGTCTGCAGAGTTTGATGATTTCAATCGGTAAAAAATTTTCGCCGTTCGTGAGCGTTTTAATCGCGTCGATTATCACGAGCATGACGGCCTGCAACCAAACGCTTGCGATAATGTTGACGCACCAACTTTGCAAAAAAGTCGAGCCGCGCCCGGAAATTTTCGCGATACAAATTGAAAACACCGCCGTAATAATTTCGCCGCTGATTCCGTGGTCGATAGCAAGCGTGATAGTTTTAATGCCGATTGCCGCGCCGTCGACTTCAATCCTCGCCGCCTTTTATCTTTGGCTGATTCCAATCTGTTCTTTGATAAGTCGCCGCAAATAAAAAATCCCTCCCGAACAACAGGAGGGATAAAATGCTTTACGAAAATCAATCAGCCTTCGCGCACCCAGTTATGATAGCCGCCCTTCGGACAATCTTGATTGCCCTTGTTAGGATTTTGCGCGCTTGTGCCGCGACCGCACTTGTTGCATTTGTAGAAAGCGGCATGAGCGACATTTGAGTCGGTGAGCGTGGGGACAACGAACGCTGCCAAGAAAGCCGTAAGAATTCCGATTGAAATACATGCAAACTTTTTCAAAGCGATTACCTCCTGTTATATAAAAGTGTATTGAAACTCGAAAGAGTTTTGCTAAAATCC
>CAMVAG010000122.1 GCA_947165405.1 uncultured Selenomonadales bacterium | reverse complement strand
CCAAAATTTTTTGTTAATCGGGTCGTTGAAGTCGAGGCTGTCCTTGTCAATGGGAGGCTTGCCGCCCTTAATCGAGGCAAGAACGTAATCGAAGCCCGCCGCCGAAAATTTTTCCAGCGGGTGAGTCAATTCGCCAAGCCAAAAGCCCGTCGGAATTCCCGTCGCGCCCTTGACGTTGTTGCTTGTCACGACGCACAAAATTTTTTTCATGTGCAACATCTCCTGCTAAAATTTTTCCGACAAAATTATTTTGGTCGGTTGGTAGTCAATCGCTTTTTCGTTTTGAATCAACGGCTCGACTTGCCGTCGAAAATTTTTGTAAGCCGTCGACGCGAAATATTTTTGAGCCGCCGCCGCGTCGACGAAAATTATCATCGTGTGTAAAAAATTCGGGCGCGGTTGTTCGGCTGTCACGAACGCTCCCAAAACTCCCGAATCCTCACGGACTGCGCGGACTGCCTCTGCTGAAATGATTCGTTGAAAATTCGCGAGGTCGTTCGGAAAAATTTCGTAGCGATGAGTTTGCGCAACGGTTCCGACGCCGCGATTTTTTTGTTCAAGGACGATTGCATTGACCGGCAAAATTTTTAAGCCGGCAAGAAACGGAAGACGCTCTGCGCGATATTGTTGGAAAGCCTCGCTCGTTGAGTGGATTCGATAAGCCTCGTCGCTCTCGTAAATTTCAAGCAGCCTCATCAAATTCGGATTGTCTTTTTCAATCACGCCGTAAAGTGCATAAGTGCCCGCCTCTTTTGCCGTCGTCGGTGCCAAAACTCTTGCGCCGATTTCAATCATTCGAGACATTGTGCCCGCCGTCGATTCGACAACCGCCCATTGAACACGCGGCATATTTCCTTCGGGCGTTCGGATTGATTTTGCGTCTGCCGCCGCCGTCAACATAAAAATCACTCCCAACATAAAAAGAAAAAATTTTTTCATCGTTCAGCCTCCCAACAAGCTCCATGCGTTTTCGAGGTAAATTTTATTTTTCAAGCCGCGTCGCGTCAATTCCTCGTCGAAAAATTTTTTCTTGTTCAAGATGACTTGCGCGGGCACGTAGGGATAATCCGTTCCGAAAATTATTTTGTCGAGGGTCGTGATTTTTAAAAGCATGTCAAATTGTTCGGGCATGGGGTCGCCCGCCGTGTCGAAAAATAATTTTGATAAGCCCGCCGAAAAATTCACGGGCTTCATCAAATTCATTGCCGCAAGCATTTGGAACATCGCGCCCGCCCGCTGTTTCATGTAAGGCAGGAACGAACCGCAATGAGGTACGACGACTTTCAAGCGCGGAAATTTTTCAAGCGTGCCGTTCGCCAACATGTTCAAGACCGCCCGCGTCGTGTCGGCAGGATATTCGAACAACGCCATGACTTTTCCCGTTATGACATTTCCTCGCGGCAAAAATTTTGCGGGGCTCGGATGAATTATCACGAGAGAATTTTTTTTGTCAAGCTCCGCAAAAATCGGGTCAAGTCGTTCGTCGCCAAGATAAACGCCGTCGGAATTGCTTGCAACTTTCACGCCCAATGCTCCAAGTTTTTCCGTCGCGTAATAAAATTCTTCGATTGAGCCTTCGACATTCGGCAGAGGCAACAACGCCGCGAAAGCAAATTTTTTCGGGAAGCGTCTGCAAAGTTCGGCGAATTCCTCGTTAATCGCTCGCGCCGCCGCGCAGTCCGATATGTGAGGCGTCGCCGGCGAAAGAATTGTAAAATCAATGCCCGCCGCCTCCATGAATTGTAAATGCGATTCAACGTTCCATTTCGGTAACGGGAAACCTTCTTCAGCCGCCGCGTCGATTTTTAAAATTTTCAGCGCGTCGATGTAGCTCGGAAGAATTGCGTGCGCGTGAAAGTCGATTGTCTTTGCCGAAAAAATTTCTGCAGCCTCCGTCGTCATTGTCAAGCCTCCCATTGCAAGTGCCAAACTCATTTTCAAAAATTCTCGTCGCGTCATAATCTCACCCGAAAAAATTTTATCACGTTGAGTTGAGTTTAAGTCAAGAAAAAATCCCCGCCGCTTGACGGGGAAAAAATTTTTATGCGCTTGAAAAATTTACTGGGGTTTAATGCGTTTGACAGCCTCGCTGAGGGGCGGGATGATTTGTTTTTTGCGGCTCATGACGCCCGGCAAATAAACATGAGTTCCGCTGGCATCTTTCTTGAAAGCCTCGCCGATTAAAGTTCTGGGCGAACCGGCGTAAAGCAGATAAGTTGCCTCTTCCAAAATATCGGTCGCCATAAGTAAATGCATGTCGAAGCCTTCGCGCTCGCATTCGTCTTTCATGAAAGCGATAAGCTGGTCTTCGATGTCGAGGATTTCTTTCGGATCCATTACGGAAATTTGGCTGACGATAATTCTGTAGTCTCCGATTTTAAATTCCTTGAGGTCGTTCTTGGCGATTTCGGCAGGAGTCTTGTCACCGATACCCGCGCCCGCTCTTAGCATAGCCAAGCCGTATTCTTTGAGGTCGACGCCCGCAATCACCGCGAGTTTTTCGGCGGTTCTCTTGTCTTTTGGCGTGCAAGTCGGAGACTTAAACAGGACGGTATCGGAGATAATCGCGCTCAAAAGAAGACCCGCGATTGACGGAGGAATTTCAATATCGTTTTGCCAATGCATATTCGCGACGATTGTGCAGGTGCAACCGACGGGCTCTTGATGAATGTAAATCGGTTCGGAAGTCTGAACGCCGCCGAGCCTGTGGTGGTCGATAATCTCAACAATCTTTGCGTCCTCGATGCCTTCGACGGCCTGCCCGCGTTCGTTGTGGTCGACGAGGATAACTTTTTCGCGTTCGGGCAACATGATTTCATCCGCGCTGACGAGCCCGACGAGTTTTCCGTTTTCGACGACGGGATAGCTGCGATAGCGGTGTTCGTCCATGATGCCTTTAATATCGCTCAATAAATCCATCGGGCGGAAGCAAACGGGATCGGACTTCATGATACGGCGAATGGGCACGCACTGATTGATAAGCCTGCCGACGGTGTAAGCATCATAAGGCGTCAAGAGAATGAAGACGCCGCGCTTTTGAGCCTCTTCCAAAATCTCCGCGTCGATTCGGCTGTTTTGCGTCACGACGAGGCAGGCAATGCCGCACTCAAGAATTTTATGCAGAGTGTCCGCACTTCTGTCGCCGACGATAACGATGTCTTTTTTATTGAGGATACTGATTGTCGAAAAAGCAGAGCCGGAGGCGATTACGATGTTGCCTTCGATTAAATCATTTTCGTTGCCGCTGACCAAAACTTTTGCCTCTGTCGCTTGAATGATGTCGCGATAACGGACGCGCAAATCGACGAGACTTTGAAGCCCGAGCTCAAGGAAATATCTTTTTGCGAGGTCGCTGACCGTGACGATACCGACGAGGTCGCCGTTGGAATCGGTGACGGGCACGGATTGCAATTCGCTCTTGCGCATGACTTCGCCCAAATGCCGGAGCGTGTCGTGTTGACGGACGACGGTCTTGCACTCAAGCGAAACATCTTTGACGCGAGGATACAAGTCGGTTAAGAGCAACGGTTGATCCACTTTGAAATATTCGAGTGCATATTTTGTTTCGTTATTGATTTTGCCGCAACGGGCAGGCACCGCGCTTATTCCCAGAGCTTGCTTGAGGTGCGAGTAGCCGATAGCCGAACAAATCGAATCGGTATCGGGGTTTCTGTGCCCGATAACGTAAATGGGTTTGTTGCCGCCTTTCATTAAAAAGCCCCCTCCAAATTCAGAAATTTACAACTTCACTTTGCGAATTATAAACAAAAATCTTTTCGCTGTCTATATTTTCAAAAGCAAAACTCCGCGCCTTCGTGACGAGGAATTGGTAATTGAAATCGGCAGGAAAAATTTTTCGGCGAAAGAATAATTGACGGCGGAGGTTGATAAAAATGCGTGTCTTGCTTGTAACTTGGTCGGAACAACTTTTGGAAAAGCTTTCAACTTTAAATTCCGAATTGGAATACTGCGCGATTGTAACAGATGAAGTCGAGCCGGCGAAAAAAATTTTGGAGCGCGTCGGTTTGCCGAAAAGTTTAATTTATCCGCTCTACGACTTGAAAGAATGCGTCAAAGATTTTTACTATGATTACGTCCTCTGCGTGGAAAACAGCTGGGGAAGAGATTTTCTTAAAATCGTTTTGGAATACAATGTGCCGAAAAATAAAATTATCGGCTTAAACTTTTTCTGCAACGACAATTTTCTTATCGAACGCTCTCTGAAATACTTTGAGAAACATGCGGCGTCATTCGAGATGTTCGCAACGGGTTTGAGTTATACCGAAATCGGTTTGGACGTTACTCGCTTCAAGAAAAAACTTTTTAATTTCGGGCGCAGCAGCCAAGACTTGTACTATAACTTTCAAGTTGCAAAGCATGCCGTAGCATATGGGGGGGGGCATGGCAAGTTTCGTTACGCGCTCATAGGTCTCGCACCCTTTTCATTCAATTACGACGTGTCGAAGGCAATCAACTTGAGTTTTTTGATGTTGCATTATCTTATCCCTTTTGGGGATTTGCACAATTTTCATATGCCCGTCGAAACATACAAAAAACTTCTTCGAGCGGAATATTTTTCGACGAGACTTCCGTTGGAGCCGTTCGACATTAATAATCCTTTTTATGCAAAAACGCCTTTAAAATTTATGACGCCGAAGAACCGCCTTGAGGCTCGTAATGAGATTAACGCTTGGGCAGAAAAACATTATCCCGAAACGTGCGCCGAGAATATAAAAATTTTGGATGATTACTTGACGTTTTGCGAAGAAAACAATATCCGCCCGATAATGTTCTTGCCGCCGATGACGGAAGGTTACAAAAAACATTTCAACAAACAAATAATTGACGAATTTTATTATCTTGTCCGGCAAGCTTGCAAAAAACATCCGTTGGCTATTTTTATTGACGGTTGGAAGTTGCCGGGTATGACAGACGCGGATTTTTTTGATACCTCACATATGAATATCATGGGTGCGGCGAAGTTCAGCACGTTTCTGAATGACTTTATCGAGAATCTTGAAAGACGGTGAATCTAATCGAATACAGATTTTTAAAATGCTTGAGCGCGGTGATTTGTCTTCTGCCGCTGAAATTTTGTTTGAGATTCGGTCGAGGGCTGGCGAATTTGATTTGGATATTCCTGCCCGCCAAACGCAAAAGACTTGCGACGGAAAATATCATTCGTTGTTTGAAAGTTTCAACGTCGGAGGCGGAACGAATCGCCAAAGAAAGCACGATTCAATTCGGCTCGATGTTCATGGAGGTTTTGTCCTTCCCGAAGCTCAAAAAAAATATGGCAAGTCATGTTAAAGTTATCGGCTTGGAGCATTTGACGCGCTACAAAAATTCTTCCGCTCGCGGCGCGGTGATTATGGCTTGTCACAGCGACAACTGGGAACTTATGGGCGGAGCCTTCGCGCAAAACGGAATCCCGCTTGTCGGCGTGGCGAAGAAACAAAAATCCGAAGGCGCGGACAAATTTATCAACGAATACCGCACGCTTATCGGCATGCACATTACCTATCGCAGCGGCGTCCGCGAAATGTACAAGATGCTCGACGAAGGGCACTTTATCGGCTTGATAATGGATCAAGATGTCGGGCGCGTCGACGGAGTCGTCGTGAAGTTTTTCAATCAAGCAACGCTCTTTGTGACGGGCGCGGCGTCGATGTCACGCTTCAGGAAAATTCCAATCTTCCCGGCGTTCATGCACAAGAATTCGGACGGCACGCACACGCTGGAAATTTCACCGCCGCTTATGGTCGAAAAGACTTCGGACAAGCACGCCGACATAAAAAAAATGACGCAACGGCTTGCGACATTGATTGAGGAGCATATAAAAAAATATCCCGCCGAATGGTTTTGGCTTCACGACCGCTGGAAGTCCATGCGCGTCGAATTTGAGGCGGAGGAGGTTGCAGAGTTTGAAAAAGATTTGGGCATTGATAATTCTGTTGATGTTGCCCGCGCAAGTTCAAGCGATTGAATTACCCGTGACAAGTCCTTTCGGCTGGAGAATCCATCCGATTTCGGGCGAATGGAAATTTCATGCGGGCGTTGATTTGGGCTACGATTACGGCGCGTATATCGGCTCGCTTTTCGACGGACAAGTCGTCATTGCGGACAATCTCGGCGACGGCTACGGCAACCAAGTGCTGATTTATCATCCCGCGATTGATTCTTACACGCGCTATGCTCATTGCTCGACGCTTCATGTTGCGGCGGGGCAAAGTGTTTCGGCGGGACAGATTATCGCGCAAGTCGGCAGCACCGGCTACTCGACCGGACCGCACCTCCACCTCGAATACATTATCAAAGTC
>CAMVAG010000121.1 GCA_947165405.1 uncultured Selenomonadales bacterium | reverse complement strand
AGAAAAAGTAGATTTAAAAATAATTCTTTGAAACCTTTCTTGCGCGGGAAGAAAGACAGAGGAGGCGAGGTATTGGACAGAGTCAGCGTCTTCGCGAGGAGACGGCGAATAAAAAATCTTGAAGAATGGACGCTCTACGCCATCTTGACTGAAGCATTTTTCCTCGCGCTTTCGCCTTCGGTTGCGTCGACGGCGGTCGTCTTCGGTGTGATAACTTGGTTCTTGCGCAGCCGAATCGATACCAAATACAAAATGCGGAGCCTGCCTTTCGACGTGCCCGTTGCAATTTTTTTGTTGATAGGCGCGGCAAGTGTCTTCCTGTCGTCGGCGCGAAGTTTCGAATTGATTTACAATTACTTTTCGCTCGTCGGTATTTACGGCTTGACTTATCTGATTGTCGGTCAAACAATCCGGACGCCCGCGCAAATAAAATACGTCGCTCAAGCTATCGGCGCGTCGGCAATTTTGGTCGTGCTGTGGGGATTTTTCCAATTTATCTTCGGCGTGGACGTGGCAGACGTGAAGTGGACAGACCCCGAAGCTTTCCCCGAATTGAAGAAAAGAATTTTCTCAACGCTGGAAAATCCGAACGTGCTGGCGGGTTATCTTGACGTGATTATCTGCTTGGCATTGGGCTTGTTGACTAAGACGAAACGTCGCTCACAAAAAATAATTTTAATCGCTGCGATAATCCTGCTTGCCGCGTGCCTGACAATGACTTATTCGCGAGGAGCCTTCATAACGATAGCGATTGTCTTTGCGGTTTACGGCTTGCTTAAAGATTGGCGCATATTGATTTTGTTCGCGGCGGTCACCGGAGTGATTGCCTTCAGCGATACAAATTTTGTCAACAGAATTTTATCGGCGTTCACAATGGGCGATTCGTCGGAGGGCGTGCGCATTGGTCTTTGGGTAAGCACGAGCGCAATGATTTCCGACCACCCCTTTGCGGGCATAGGCTGGGGTGCTTATCAATTCGTCTATCCGCAATACAATTATTATATCGCCGACCCCAATGTCATAATTTATCACGCGCATAATCTTTATCTGAACTTCGCGGCGGAAATCGGGATTGTCGGTGCGCTGGCTTTCTTCTGGTATTTTTTCGGGACAATGTTTATTTCGTTCGGGGCAAGTGAGCACGGCACGGAAACTTGGTTGACCGAACACCTTGATAAAATTATTTCGTCGAGTAAATTTTTGCAGGAACTTTCGGATTTAATAAGTGAAAGGCTCGCCGATTTTTCCGACAGATTTTTGAATTTGTTCGGCAGAAAAAAATCGCCCAAGACAAAAAAAGTTCGCCGCTCAAATGTCTTGCACCACGAGGAAATGAATTTCAGCGAACACACGCGAAAAAAATTTGACGACGAAGAAAAAATCGCCGTTGCAGAAAATATTCCCGTCGCGGGCGAAAACATTTCCGCCAAGATTATCAAACTCGACGACGAACCGAAAGACAAAGAGCCGCTTGTCGATTGGCACGACGTGACCGACATTGACGACAAAAATTTTCTCGAAGGTCTGCGGCTCGGAATAGGGCTGGCGTTCCTGTCGATGGCTCTGAACGGCTTCACGGATCATTTGCTTTTCAACATCCCCAGCTCAATGCTCATGTGGCTCTTGGGCGCATTGGGTGCAGCGATACATTTGCAAGGTGGTGGCGTATTTGAAAAAAATAATTTCACAGGCGACGATTGACAGACTGCCTTTATATTTCCGAATGTTGAGGCTCGCCGAAGAAGAAGGCTTGCAGATAATTTCTTCTGACGAATTGGGACGACGACTCGACATAACGCCCGAACAAATTCGCAAAGACTTGGCGACGTTCGGACAATTCGGCAGGAAAGGTATCGGCTACGATGTTCACGAACTCAAAGACAAAATCGGAAACATTCTCGGCTTGCAAAATAATTGGCGGCTGGCGATTGTCGGTGTCGGTCACTTGGGCGGCGCGCTCGCCAATTACGTCAACTTCGCCTCGCTGGGCTTTTCGGTCGCGGCACTGTTCGACATAAACAAAAAAATTATCGGCAGCGAAGTCAACGGCATCAAAGTCAACGCCGCCTCTCAAATGAAACGAATCATTGCGGCGAAGAAGATTGACATCGGAGTTATAACCGTTCCCGTCGAAGAAGCTCAAGGCGTGGCAGACCAACTGGTCGCGGCGGGCGTCAAAGGCATTTGGAATTTCGCGCCGACAAAAATAACCGTGCCGCCTTCGGTTCCGCTCGTCAACGAGGATTTGTCAATCGGCTTGAGTGCCTTGAGCTACCACATGTCACAAGAGTAAGGAGTAGTTTTAAAAATGATGACAGTTTTAATGATTTTGGACGCGATAATTTCAATCGCGCTGATTGCGGTGATTTTGGGTCAAGAGGCAAAGTCCGGCGGCATGGGCGGCATGGACGGCGGCTCGGATACGGTTTTTTCCGGCAAGGCTCGCGGCATGGATGCTCTGCTTGCAAGAATGACAATCATACTCGGAATTTTATTCGCGATAATAACTTTGATAATCGCCAAGCTCTCAATGTAAGGGAGGAAATTATTTTGATTGACGGTGGACAGCCCTTTTTCATGAAAGGCGGCTCAAGCGGCGTGTTGCTCATTCACGGCTTCACCGGCTTGCCCGTCGAACTTTTTTTGCTCGGACAATTCCTCAACAAAAAAAATTTTACCGTGCTTTGTCCGCGCCTTGCCGGTCACGGTGTCGACGAAAATAATTTAATGCGCACGACCAAAGACGATTGGTTTAACTCGGTGCTAGACGGCTTTTACATTCTGCGCGGCGTTTGCGATAAAATTTTTGTCGTCGGGCACTCTATGGGCGGGCTCTTGACTTTGAAACTTGCCGCCAAACAAAAAATTTCCAAAATCGTCACGCTCGCCGCACCGATTTTTATCGACGACGGGCTCGGCTTAAAAAATTTGCCTCCGAAAGAATTTTGCGGCAATGCCTGCATTGTTCAGCCGCGCAAAAAATTAATTGATGTGCCGCAAGCCGCCAACGAAGTTTACAAAAAAACTCCGCTCGTCAGTGTTCATGAACTCGTTGAGTTGATTGACGACGTGAAAAATTTTTTGCCGAACGTCACGACTCCGATTTTAATCATGCACGGCGAAGAAGACCACACCGCTCAACCGCGCAGCGCACGCTACATCATGGATAATATCGGCTCGGAACGAAAATTTATCACGACCGTTGCAAATTCGGGGCATTTGTTGCCGCTTGACGATAACCGCGACTTTGTCTTTGAGGAAATTTTAAATTTCTTGAGGAGTTGATTCAAATGGCAACCGAAATTTTCCGCGACCCCGACAAATACGAGATTATCGACGGAAAAAAATTTGTTCAGCTCGGCGATACCATTGCCGAAGGAAAAATTAAATCGAATTTGGCTATACTCATTGGCGTTTATGCGAGGACAAATAAGCTCGGCTGTCAATTTTGCAATTTGGAACTGAATTTTTCGCCTGAAAATATTTTTCGCACGGATTTTGTTTATTACAGCGCGGCTAACAGCAAGATTGTAATCGACAACAAACACAGCACAATTCATGGCGTGCCCGACATGGTTGCCGAAGTTTTTTCTCGCTCGACAATGAAACGCGACATGGGAATTAAAAAAGAAATTTACGAGCGCAACGGCGTCAAAGAATATTGGATGATTGACCCTTGGCGCGAGACCGTTGAAGTTTATCTTCTTCACGACGGCAAATATGAATTCGGCGGGCTGTATCAAAATTGGTCTGAAGATGAATTGGCGAGATTGACTGACGAGGAACGCGCAGAAGTTGAATTTGAGGTGCCTGTCGGAGTTTTGGACGGCTTCAAAGTCAAAATCAAAAATATTTTCGGCTGGTACTTTGAAACTTAAGGAGTTAATTGAATGAGTGATGAATATTGTTTTGCTTGCGGAGAAAAAAATCCGATAGGCTTGCATTTGACGTTCGATTTCGACGGAGAAAAGATTACGACGAAAAAAATTTTGCCGCGAGAGTTTGAAGGCTACGAGGGCGCGGCGCACGGCGGAATTATTTCCACCATGCTCGATGAAACGATGTGCAAATTTATCAGCGCAAAGTATCACGAAAAATCTTTGACGGGTCGCCTCGAAGTTCGCTACAAATTTCCGACGCCCATAAATCAAGAGCTGAAAATCACGGCGTGGGAAGAAAATCAACGACGCAACATAATCACAATGCGTGCGACCGTCGAAACACTCGACGGAACAATCACGGCGGAGGCGACGGCAAAATTTGCGCTCGTAAATGTATCATGAAAGTGATTCAAGGCAAGTTGAGCGTCAATCTTAAAGGCTTCGGATTCGTCGCGCCCGAAAACGGCGGCACAGATATTTTTATCGCGCCCGAAAATCTTCGCGGGGCTCTCAACGGCGATAAAGTCAAAGTTAAAATCGTCGACGATTGGCGCGGGCGTCGCGAAGGAACAATCATTGAAATTTTGGAGCGCGCAAAAAATATTTTTATCGGCACGCTCAACAAAAGAGGCAAAAAAATTTTCTTCACGCCCGACGATAAACGCATTGACCAAAAAATTATCCTGCCGCATGTCAAAGAAAAATTTCCCGCAAATACAAAAGTTGTCGTCAAAATTATTTCGTGGAAACCTCTGCGCGGTGAAGTCGTTGAAGTTTTGGGCAAGGAAAATGCTCCCGGCGTCGAGATTCGCGGAATTTTAAGAAGTCACGGCGTTGAAGAAGATTTTCCGCCCGAAGTCCAAGCCGAAGCCTCACGAATCGAACTTGAACCGAGCAAAAACGAAATTTTACGCCGAATCGACCGCCGCAATTTAAAAATCGTGACGATTGACGGCGAGGACGCAAAAGATTTGGACGACGGAGTTTACGCCGAAGAACGCAACGGCGAATTTTTTTTGGGCGTGTACATTGCCGACGTAAGTCATTATGTTCGCCCGCACACCGCCCTTGACCGCGTGGCTTTCGAGCGCGGCACGAGCATTTATCCCGTCGATAGGGTCGTTCCCATGTTGCCGACCGAACTTTCCAACGGCATTTGCAGTTTGAACGCCGGCGTTGACCGTTTGGCGATGGCTTGCGAAATGAAAATTAATTCGTTGGGGCGCGTCGTCGATTATAAAATTTTTCCGACGGTTATTCACGTTTTTAAGCGATTAACTTACACGGAAGTCAATAAATTTCTTGACGGCGATAAAATTCTTGACGATTGCGCGGAAAATCTTAACGCTTTGAAAAAAATTCACGGCTTGAGGAAAAAAATTCGTCGTGAACGCGGCGCGATTGACTTTGACCTCCCCGAAATGAAAATTATTTTGAACGCAGCGGGCAAGCCGATTGAAATTACAAAAAGAATTCAAACCGTTGCCGAATCAATCATCGAAGAGTGCATGCTCCTCGCAAATGAAACCGTCGCCGAACACACAATCAACAAAAAAATTCCGAGTTTGTATCGCGTGCACGAAATTCCGAGCCCCGAAAAAGTTTTGACGCTGAATAATTTGCTTGCGCACTTCAATTTACACCTAAACAAGGGAAAAGAGCCGTCCGAGTTCCAAAAAATCCTGTCGAAGGTAAAAAATTTGCCGGCAGAAAAAGTTATCATGACTTATGCTTTGCGAACGATGCAACAAGCGCGATATTCTCCGGAAAATTTGGGGCATTTTGGACTTGCGGCGAAATTTTATACGCATTTCACGTCGCCGATAAGACGTTACCCCGATTTAATCGTTCATCGAGCGTTGCGAGGCACTTTAATAAAAAATTTGGAGGAAATTTCAAAGCAAAGTTCGGAGCGGGAACGGCGAGCGATAGACATTGAGCGCGAGGCATTAGACTTGAAAGCAGTCGAGTACATGGAACAATTCGTCGGACAAAATTTCGACGGCGTGATAGAATCCGTGACGAATTTCGGATTTTTCGTTGAGTTGGATAACGGCGTTGACGGTTTGGTTCGTGCGGCGGACTTGAAAGATGATTTTTATGCGTTCGTCGAAAAAGAATTTGCGTTAATCGGCACGCGGACGGGCAAAAGTTATCATATCGGCGACAATGTGCGCGTGAAATTGACGGCGGCGAACAAAAAACTGCGGCAGTTGAGCTTTGAACTTGTCAGCGACGTTGCCAACCGCGACTTGATTGCGAAAATATAAAAAAGCCTCTCAAGCGGAAGTTTGGGAGGTTTTTTCTTTGCCGTATAAAAATTTTTTTCGGAACGTGTAACAAAATCCTTTAATGTAAAAATCGGTAAACAAGCAGCAAAAGCCCTTCGGCGAGTGTCGGAGGTTTTTTGTATTTTGGCAGTCGGAATGATAAAATCGGCGTCGGGAGATGATAAAATGGAAGCAGCAAAAAAATTATTGGACGA
>CAMVAG010000120.1 GCA_947165405.1 uncultured Selenomonadales bacterium | reverse complement strand
AGGAATGAGGAATTAGGAATGAAGATTTTCCGATTCGCATTACTTTTTGCGGCGATTCTCTTTTTCACGAATACAGCCTTTGCTGCCGAAGGTGTGACTTTGACACTCGAGGAGGCAATAGCTCTCGCGCTGAAAAACAATCGCCTGATTGAACAATCTGTGCAAGACAGGGAGGAAGCGCGTTGGAATTTGTCCGCCGTGCGCAGAAGTTCGGGCCCGACCTTAAGTTGGTCGTCAACTCTAACTCGAATCGGCGGCAGATATTATCGCAGGAGCGACAGGCGCAATATTCATGACCAAGCTCGCGCTGCCTCTAAAACCCAAGATGTAAATATGAGCCTTTATCCCTCTTACGAAAATGAAAACTTCAACAGCGTGAATTTGTCGATGCCGTTGTACACCGGCGGGCGTCTGGAAAATCAACGCAAAACTGCACGCTACAGATTGAATGCGGCGGATATGACATTGGAAAATTCTCGTCAACAAGTCAAGTATCAGGCGGCAGCGGCTTATTATCAAGTCCTTCAGCGGGCTTCATTGGTCGACGTGCAAAAAGAGGCGGTCGGGCTTTTGCAGGAACATTTGCGCACCGTTTCGATTCAATATGAGGTGGGCACCGTCGCAAAGTCTGACATGCTCGCAACAAATGTTCAACTCGCCAACACACAACAAAGCTTGAACACCGCAGAGGGAAATTATCAAATCGCCGTCGCTCAACTAAATAATGTTTTGGGCTTGCCCGTTGATACGGAAATTGCCGCAAGTGACAAGATAAGTTTCGTTCGTTATGACTTGTCCGAAAGCCAATGTTTGGAATACGCGCTCGATCATCGCCCCGACGGAATTGCCGCAGTCTATACCGTAAAGCAAGCGGAAGCTCAAACTTCTGCCGCAAAAAGCGGTTATCGTCCGAATGTCAATGCCATCGTGCAAGGACAAATGGCAGGTGAAAATGTTTTCGGTTCCAATCATAACGCCGAGCAATGGTCTGTAGGTTTGCAAATGAACTGGAATATTTTTGATAACGGCGTGACAAGTGCGCAAGTTCATCAAGCAAAAGCTGCCGAACACAAAGCCGAATCTCTTGCCCGCCAACAAATCGAAACGATTCAGCTTGAGGTTCACAGCGCTTATGTAGCCATGAAGACCGCCGAAAAAAATATTGAAGTGACTGCCGCTGCTGTCGACAAAGCCGAAGAAGAATTTTCAATCGCGCAGGTTCGCTACGTCGAGGGCGTCGACACAAACCTAAACGTAATGAACGCGCAGGAAAAAGTTGTCGAGACCCGCAACAATTATTATACTGCGCTTTACAATTACAACACGAGCCGCGCTCAACTTGAAAAGGCAATGGGCGTGCCCGTGTCGATTGACGCCCTGCTTTATACGCAAGCCGAACAGTCGGGAAAATCTTCGCCAAAATCTTTGGAAGCGGCAGCAGTTAAAAATAAATTTGACGAGCCTCCGAAAGAATCAATCGCGCCTTTTGACGAATAAAAAAAAGCTGTCAGCTTTTAGCTTTCAGCTTTCAGGATTTTCATTCCCAATTCCTAATTCCTCATTCCTAATTGTTAGAAAGGCGATTGGCGCAGGCAGTAAACTCCGCGATAATTTTTTCCTCGTCCAAAGTTTTAAGTTCGCGACCTTGCATTAAAATTTTTCCGTCGACAATGACCGTATCAGCCGCCGTCGAGTTCGCCGAGTAAACCAAAAGCGACGCGGGATTGTAATTCGGTTGCCAATCGACGCCGCGCATATCCCAAAGCACGATGTCAGCTTTGCAACCTTCCTCAAGCCGCCCGACGTTTTGCAAGCCGAGAGCCGCCGCGCCGAATTGAGTTGCCATTTGCAGAGCTTGAGCGGCGGGCACTGCCAAAGGATTTAGCGTGTCGACTTTGGCAAGCAGAGCCGCAAGCCGAACTTCCTCAAGCATGTCAAGATTGTTGTTGCTTGAGGCACCGTCCGTTCCGAGTGCAACCGTCACGCCTTTTGATAAAAGTTTCGTCGCAGGACAAATTCCGCTTGCAAGTTTCATGTTCGAGCCGGGATTGTGCGCCACGCGAATTTTTTTTGCCTTGATGATTTCAATTTCCGAATCACTCAACCAAACACAATGCGCCGCCAAAGTTCCCTGCTCAAATAATCCCGTCTCGTTGACGACTTCAAAGGGACGCTTGCCGTAAGCTTTGAGGCAATCATTAATTTCGGTTTGCGTCTCGTTCATGTGCATGTGAATTTCCGCGCCGAGCTTTTGAGCCTCCGCCGCAACTTTTTTAAGATAATCGGGCGGGCAAGTGTAAATCGCGTGAGGCCCGAACATGATTGTTATCCTGCCGTCCGCCGCGCCGTGAAAATTTTTATACAGCTCGACGTTCGCGGCTAATTTTTTTTCTCCGTTAGCAAAACTTATCAAACCTTGAGACAAACTGCCGCGCAAGCCCGATTCGTCGACGACTTTGGCAACTTCGTCCATGCAAGGGCCGTACATGTCGGCAAAGGCGGTTGTGCCTCCGCGAATCATCTCGACCGCCGCCAATTTTGCGCCCCAATAAATATCTTGACGTTGCATTTTGTCTTCGATCGGCCAAATATCTTTTTGAAGCCAATCCATCAGAGCTTTGTCGTCGGAATAACTTCTAAGCAAAGTCATTGAGGCGTGAGTGTGCGCGTTGACAAGTCCGGGCGTCGCGAATTTATTTTTGCCGTCGATAACGTTTGAGCATTCGACTTCGCCTTGAGTTATCTTGGAAATTTTATCGCCGCTGATAAAAATGTTCGCCGCTTCGACTTCACCCGAAGGCTTGAGCATTTTCACGCCGCTTATAACATAATTATTCATCCTGCTGCCTCCGATTTATGCTTTTGAAAACGTTCGGGAAATTCCGCCATTAAAATTTCTTTGGTGATTCGGCGTGTCTTATACTTGCGAATCAGATAATCCAGTTCGTCCAATTCTTCTTCGGACATAGGCGGGCATTCTTCGTCGTAAGTAATCGGGCGGTCTTTCAACGCAGCGAGTTCAGCCTTCTCCTCCTCCGTCAGTTTGGCATCCTTCGGCAAGAAGTAAAATACGGTTGCCATAATATCTTCTCCTTTCGTTTTCAGTTGCTTCGCGAGCAGAGATTAATCTTGTTCTTTCGTTGCGTTTAGTGTAAATCACAAATAAAACGTCGTCAACCATGCCAATAACTTTCCACCTGTCCTCATCAATGGAGTGCCACGTATCATATTCCTCAATACGGTGAGGATCGTTGAAAATTTGCGCCGCCGTCTTGAAATTGATTCCGTGCTTAATCTTATTGATTTTGTTTTTGGCGTCGTCCCACTCGAAGAGGCGATTATCAATCGAAGTTTTCATAAGCCCAAATACTCTTTTTGTTCGTCGGTGAGCGTGTCGATTTTCACGCCGATTGAGTCAAGCTTAATCTCGGCAATTTTTGTGTTGATTTCTTCAGGCATGAGGTAAACTTTTTTATCAAGCTTTGTGTGATTGTGGAGAATGTGCGCCGCGCTGAAAAATTGAACGGCGAAACTCAAATCCATAATTTCTGCGGGGTGACCGTCGCCCGAAGCAAGATTGACCAGCCGACCTTCCGCAAGCAGATAAATTTTTCTGCCGTCACGCTGTAAAAATTCTTCAACGTTTTTGCGGACGGTTTTTCTGCTGACGGATTGCGCCTCAAGTTGCGGAATATTAATTTCAACGTCGAAGTGCCCGGCATTGGCAAGCATCGCGCCGTTTTTCATCAGCGGGTAGTGTTCGCCGGTGATAACGTCCTTATCGCCCGTGAGCGTCAAGAAAATATCGCCGAGAGGAGCCGCCTCGCTCATGGGCATGACTCTGAAGCCGTCGAAAACCGCCTCAATCGCTTTAATCGGGTCGACTTCAGTGATAATTACGTTCGCGCCCAAACCTTTTGCACGCATTGCACCGCCTTTGCCGCACCAGCCGTAGCCCGCAATGACAACCGTCTTGCCCGCGATAACCAAATTTGTCGTGCGCATAATTCCGTCCCAAGTCGATTGACCCGTGCCGTAGCGATTGTCGAAAAGAAATTTGCAATAAGCGTCGTTTGCGGCAATCATCGGGAAAGCCAACTTGCCTTGACGTTCCAAAGCCTTCAAACGCAAAACACCCGTCGTGGTTTCTTCCGAGCCGCCGATAATTTTTTCCAAAGCGTCGCGTCTTTTGGTGTGGACAAGTTCCGTGAAGTCGCCGCCGTCGTCAATGTAAATATCGGGCGCGAAGTCAGCCGCCTTGTTTAAATAATCGTCGTATTCTTCGGCGGAGCAACCGTGAGTTGCAAAGACTGTTACGCCGTCCTCGACGAGAGCAGCGGCAACGTCATCTTGAGTGGAAAGAGGATTGGAACCGGTTATAACGACTTCCGCGCCCGCGTGCATGAAAACTTCCGCCATGTAAGCCGTCTTTGCCTCAAGGTGCAACGTTATCGAAATTTTTTTTCCGGCGAACGGTTTTGATTGCGAAAACTCTTTGTCTATCGCGCTCATGACCGGCATAAAATTTTTTACCCATTCGATTTTGTCGTGTCCGCCCGGTGCAAGCGACATATCTTTTACGATTGACTTCATTTTTTAAAATTCCTCCTCTGCTGATAAAAAATCCTCGCGCTCGGCGAGGAAAAATTTTTTTTATTGATTGAGCTTCATTAAATTTCCTCGAACAATCGTAGCGACGGCTCGACCTTTGAGCTCACGCCCGACGAACGGCGAATGACTTCCTTTGGTATAAAAATTTTTCGCGTCGACCGTCCAAACAAATTCGGGGTCGATAACCGTAATGTCGGCGGGCGCGTCGATTGACAAAGTCCCCGCGTCGAGGTTGAAAATTTTCGCGGGCTCGGCTGTCATTTTAGAGATTAAAGTTTTCAAGTCGATTTTGCCTTTGTGATAAAGCTCCGTGAATAAAATTCCTACGCTCGTTTCAAGTCCGGGGAAGCCGCTCGGCGCGTAAATATATTCGCGGTCTTTTTCTTCGACGGCGTGCGGCGAATGGTCTGTGACAAGCGCGTCAATCGTGCCGTCAAGCAAACCTGCCAAGCAAGCATCGCAATCTTTTTGCGTTCGAAGCGGCGGATTAATTTTCGTGGAGGCGTCGGTCGGATTAACCAAGTCGTCCGTCATCGTCAGATGTTGAGGCGTGACTTCAGCCGTGACTTTGACGCCGCGCTTTTTGGCCTCACGAACAATCTCAACCGCTCGTGCCGAACTGATATGAGCAATGTGGACGCGACCGCCCGTGTATTCGGCAAGCAAACAATCGCGGGCAACGGCAATGTCTTCGGCGACCGTCGGGCGACCTTTCAAGCCGAGAAGTGCGGAACGTTTGCCCTCGTTCATGACGCCGCCTTTGACAAGCGAAGTTTCTTCCTCGTGACAAATGATAAGCTTGCCCGTGTCGTGAAGATAATCGAGCGCGTTGAGGAAAATTTTTGCGTTGTCGTCAAAGTGTCCGTCATCTGAAAAGGCAACCGCTCCCGCCGCAATCATGTCGCGCATTTCGGCAAGCTCCTGACCTTGTTGACCTTTCGTGACTGCTCCGATAATTTTTATGTTGACGAGCCCGACTTCTTCGGCGCGCTTGACCATTGAACGAACCAAAGCCGCGTTGTCGACGACGGGCGAGGTATTCGGCATGGTTGCAACGGTCGTGAATCCTCCGGCGACTGCCGCCTTTGCTCCGCTCAAAAAATCTTCCTTAGCTTCTTGTCCCGGCTCGCGAAGGTGAACGTGCATATCGATTAAGCCGGGCGTCACGATTTTTCCGGCCGCATTGTATTCGTAATCCGCCGAAAATTTTATGTCGGGTTTGACTGCCGCAATCTTCCCGTCGATAACCAAAACATCTGCCGCACCGTCGAAATTATTTGCAGGGTCAATCACTCTTCCGCCGCGAATCAAAAGCGTTGAAGAAATTTTCGCATCCGGTTTTTTTATTTGCCACGTTTGATTCATTTCACACCTCCGTTTATTTCGACGACCACTTCCGCCAGATAAGCTTGCGCCGCTTTGTAATCTTCCGTCAAGTTGCCGCTGTCGAATGTCGCCAAAGTGATGACGTAATCGGAATAATCGTGATTGGGTTTGTTCAAGTCATGATTGAGTTCGGCTTTCACTCTCACGACGGTATGATTGTCTCTGTAGGAAGCATTGTCTTCTTCGAGGTACATTGTCCTGACATACGCGCTGTTGACAGTCATTGTGCCGTCTTTGCTGATGATGAATTTCATTTTAATCCTCCGTTCAATTTCGGTGTATGTCGATAATTCTTCTGCTTTTCTTTTGAAAGTTTTCTTCTACTTTTCTTTTGCACGCCCAAAAGAAAAGTAGCAAAAGAAAAGGGCGTTGAACCCGCTGAAAAAGCTTC